>JANRLT010000051.1 GCA_033762255.1 Pirellulales bacterium
CAGGATCGAACTTTCCAGCAAGGAACCGGAATAAATGGCCAGTCTAAGTAAAACCGCCAAAGCGTATCGGATCGTTTTCATTCACCCAGGCGACCGACGCCGACGCGCGATCTACTTACCCCTCACCAGCAAAGCCGGGGAGTTGGATAAGTGGAAAAGCCATATCGAGCATCTTGTGGTTTGCGCCGCTGATGAATCCCAGGTCCCCCATGCCGCGACGGTCCGATGGTTAGGGGGACTCAGCGATGCACAACATGGCAAGCTGGTGAAGGCGGATTTGACAGACCCGCGACAAGCAGCGATCCCCCAGGCCGTGGTAACGGTGGCCGATCATGCCAAAGACTATATGCGCCGCCATTCCATTCTTGCTAAATGGAAAGATAGCACGCGCCGCCGATGGCAGTTATCGGTAAATAGCCTGATTCAGTTTTTGGGGGATCGTCCCATTGAATCAATAACACCCCGCGACGCCGCCGAGTATGGCGTCTGGTTGCGATCCCCTCAGTCGCGCAAGTCTAAACACGGGGAAAACGCCGCCGATACAGGACTGGCCGAAAATACCGCCAGAAAACGGATCGGGGATTGCAAGCAAATTTTCGCCGACGCCGTGGAACTAGGACTGATCCCGAAAAGCCATTTTGCCAAAATGACCGGCAAGGTGAAGTCTAACCTGAACCGCTATTTTTTCGTTACCCGCGAGATGTACGAAAAGTGTTTATCCGCATGCCGCACCCAGGAATGGCGTGTCATTATCGCAATGGGACGATACGCTCCGGTGCGCGGTGCCAGTGAGTTATGCGAGATGACGTGGGGGGACGTGTTCTGGGATCAGAACCGCCTGCGGATCAGAACACCTAAAACAGAACGGTATGCTGGCAAGGAGGAAAAGATTGTCCCCCTCTGGCCAGAAGTCCGCCGCGAGTTGGAAGCTTATTTTGAGGAACCCGGCAAGCCAGCTAAACGTCCCCACGAAAAGATATTTGTTCAACACCTGCGGCAAGGCAAGGACACCAATTTGGCGGAACCATTCCGCGATATTGTCATTCGCGCGGGACTAACCCCCTGGCCGAACATATTTAAAAACCTAAGGGATTCACGCTGCAATGAACTCCGCCAGATATTGCCCGAAACATTAGCGGCGGCGATTAGCGGCCATGACGTCCAGACCGCGCGGGATCATTATTGGGTGTTCACGGATGCCGACCTAGCCGACGCGCTCGAGAGGCATAATGCAGAGACAAAAAAGGTAGCGCACAAGGTAGCGCACTCAGGGGGTATTTCCGACTGTCTCACAGTTTCACAAGATGAAAATTCCCCGCATTTACTGTCATTGCCAGTCAGTGAACATCTGTTCAATGGCCGCCCGGGGACTCGAACCCCGACGCCGTGAGGCACCAGATCCTAAGTCTGGCGTGTCTGCCAATTTCACCAGGCGGCCGAAATGCAATTTTCACAAATAACCAATCCACACTTATTATAATGCGTTTTCCCTGACTGGTAAACGCGGCAAATCACGTGGATTTTTGCTAATATCAGACACAGTAGCATAGCTCTTGGCACAAAATCAAACACGGAACCAAAATTCCGTTCTTGGCTGAGAAAATTTTTGGTAATTAGGTTCGCGGATAGATCGGCATAAAAAGGAAAGGTGTCACACGGATGATGGAAACTGAATTAAGCTCGCGTTACACTTGCATTTCAACAAAATTGCGTGTGAAATCAACTTTATGGAAATAAATCCTTATCAAGCTCCGCATACTGTCGATATGCCGAGGATGACAGAAGATACTAGCGGTTCACAGAAAGAATTGCGACGCATCGCGGGCTTTTAAACGGGTGCCTTGGTTTGTATCTTAATTTATTTGGGGGCAATCGTACTAGGTTTATTTGTATCAGAGGAAATAGAGCGTCCCGTCAATCTCGCCGCTGGTATCGCTGGCTTGGTCTGCATCGTGTTTGTGTTTCGATTGGCGATGAAAATCTATGGCACCGGCATCGGAATATTATTAGGAATATTGTTTTTGATCCCAGTGTTGGGATGAGTTGTACTGATTATTATTTTCCGTAAAGCAACCATTTTGCTTAAGTCTAACGGAATCAAAGTCGGTTTCCTGGGGGCATATCCCGAGCAAACATAAACCAAAAAATGAAATCATGCTTAACCATGACCATCCAGCATCCACGCCGCTTGTTTCCGCCGATACCAGCGGCGGCTTTATTTGCCAGCGGCGTCTTTGTTAGCCCCTGCCTCGTTCCAGTAAATCCGCACATTCTTGGTCGCGCGGCCGCAGGCGACAATGTCCACCCGCCCATCGCCGTTTAGGTCCGCCGCGGCGGCATCCTCGACCGCCACGCCCCCCGGATCGACAATCTGCCGCCGCCACGCCGTACCACCGGGTTGTTGGGGGTCGGGGGTTGGATCATAAATGCGGATTCCGCTGCGAAATTGCTCGCTTTGCTGATCACGCACGCCGATGACCAGTTCCTCGGCCGGGTCGTCGTCCAGGTTGGCACACCAAACGGCGTGCCCCCAGAGGAGTTGTTCGTCAATGACATTTCGCTGCCACAATTCGCCCGCCTTTGATGGTGGCGTATACACCACCACCTGAAAGCCGTGCCACGGCTCAATGGTGGCGATGTAATTGCTCTCGTTGTTCAATCTGCCCAGCTTTACCTCGCTGGCTCCCTTATTGGGCGTGGTGTCTTGATTGCCAGCACCCAACTTTTCCACTTGCCAAGAACCACTGGCTGTAGGCGTTAGTTGATGCACGCCCTCAAAGCTAACGAGCAGCATTTCCAGTTTACCATCGCGATTGACATCGCAGGGCCACAAATTATGCGTGACATGCAGCGTTTCGTTGATGACTTCCGGCACCCAGGGATCTTTGCCGGGATTGGCGGGGATCTTGTAGCGGAGAATTCGGACGCCGGACTCGGCAAAGTGGGGCTTGGTGGTTCCGCGTCCGAGTAGCGGCGCGCAGTATAACTCGGGCTGTCCATCGTTATCAAAATCGGCAAAACGCATTCGATGCATGGTCGGTTCGCTACCGATGGAAAGGACGTCCCAGGGATCGTCGAGTGTTTTGCCCCGCCGCAGCCACTGCAGGGTGCCGCCGGTGGAAGTGTCCGCCGGTCGCCAAGCCGCCCCCAGGGCAAAGTCCAACTGCCCGTCGGCATCGATATCCGCCGGAGCGATGCATACATTATCCCGCTCGGTTTGCCCCGCCGCGATAATCGTGCGGCGCTTCCAAGTGGGATTTTCGTACCAAACAACGCGATCGGCATCTACCACGACAATGTCGGTTTGGGCGTCGGCATTGACATCGCACAGGGAAACGGCATAGCCGATGGTAAGCTGGGTTTCGATTTCCTGGGTGCGCCACGGACTGGCTGGTTCCGCGGCAAAAAGGGGGATTGCGGGGATGCAAAATAAAATTGCTCGACTAAGCTGGTTTAGGCGTGTCATCATGTTTTCTGTAAAAGTAAAATCCATATTGTTTCGAGTAGAATTAAGGTACAATGTTTTTTCTAACTATGGCAACTGATTTCTAGAATAATCTCAATTCATTTAGGTTATAAAATGCAGTCCAATCCCTATGAAGCTCCTCAAGTAATCGAAACCGCAACCTTGGAGGATGCGGGAAATGCCACCGCAGCGGACCTGCCAAGAATTATCTCCTCGCAAAAAGGTCTGCTGTTTTGCATTCTGTTCCAGTTGATTTTGATGGTCGCCACATTTTTATTACCCCCGCAATTAGGCATTTTTACCAGCCTAGCCTCGATCATCATCAGCATCATCGGCGCGGTCTTTGTCTTTATGCTCGCCATCAAAATCTATGGCCAAGGGACCGGCATTCTTATGGGTATTCTTACGTTGATCCCCATCTTTGGCCTGATCGTGCTCTTGTTTGTGAATCAAAAGGCCACTTCAATCTTGCAAAAAAATGGCATTAAAGTTGGATTGTTAGGCGCCAAATCAAATTAGCACCTAAGGCTCTTTTACTTTCCATTCCTCTTAACCATGCGAATCCTCGGCATTCTGGGCGGCGTCGCCAGCGGCAAAAGTTTTGTCGCCCGGACGCTCGTGGGCTGGGGGGGGGTATGGCTCAATGCCGACCAGGCCGGGCACCAGGTCCTGCGGCAACCCGACATTCGCGACCAATTGGTTGCCCGTTGGGGAAAATCCATCATCGATGAAACGGGCGAAATTTCCCGTTCCGCCGTGGCCGCTATCGTTTTTGGCGACACGCCCACCGCCCCCCAGGAACTCAAGTGGCTGGAAAGCGTCAGCCATCCCCGTATTCGGCAATTGTTAGAATCTCAATTGTCGGAGTTACGCCGCCAAAATGTCCCGTTGGCGATTTTAGACGCGCCGGTCATGTTAAAAAGCGGCTGGGACGCCTTATGCGATTTTATCCTTTTTGTGGATTGCCCCCGCGAAATCCGCTTGCAACGGGCACTTACCCGCCCTGGCTGGACAGAGGCCCAATTTGCCGCGCGGGAGGCCGCCCAGGAGCCTCTGGAGGTAAAAAAATCCCGGGCGGATTTTTCCCTAGATAATTCCGGGACCGCCGAATATACTGAACAGCAGTTGAGAAAGCTGTGGACCGACTGGACAGGCTTTGCTCCTCTTTGATCGCCGCCAGCCCAGTTTCCGGGTGCCCGCCGGCGAAACCTGTCCAGTAACCCGCGGTTTGATCAATTGTGCCACAGGATGTTTGGCCTCCCGCCTGAGACATTTTTCCCCGGATGGGAAACTCCATTCCCCCTGCGCGTTCGCGAATCGGCTAGCTGGCCGTCAGCTAAGTTGGCCGATCCCCAAATGATTGGGCATTCACCGATGCAGCTTGCGCTTTTCCATTTTTGGGATTGTGCACAATTTTTGCACGTCTGGATTGGTTGTTTTTGCCAGCTGGCAGTCCTCGCATGTTACAACGACCCGACCAAGTGACCGGCGCTTGGCATTTTTTACCAATTTTTTTCAATTAATTCGTGGATTGCCGCAACTCCTGTGGGGAGTTTTCTTTATGCCTGAATCACGCAGTTCCAAATCTCGTAAGCCAGCGGCGGAATCAGCAAATGTGGCGGCGAAGTCGGTAGCTCCCCCGTTGGATCCGCCTGGCTCCGCCAGCACGCCCGCAGGTACGACGCCCACGCCGCATATTTCGTTAGCTACCACCGTTGATCCCGGCGAGTCCCCCGCGGCCAGAACCACCCCCCCTGGATCCGCATCCCGACCGGGAGGTGGAGCAAAGTTTGAGTCTCCGCTGCGGGCCCACCTCAATAAAGAAACAAGCCAAACTCCGGAAGCTGCGACTGGTAAAAAAGGAGATAGCGAAAAAGTTGTTGCTCGAACCGCCAGCCATCCGGGCGAAAAAAACGACAAAACGGATAAAAGCCAAAAAGATAAGCAGCGCGAGCGCCAACGCGAACAAGAACCGCTTTCCCTGGCGGAGGAAATTGCGGAACAACTGGACCGCACCGGGGTTTTGCCGGGTGATGAATTAGCGGAATTGGCCAAGCAACACCCCGGCTCCAACCTGGGCGAATTGCAGCGGATGTCCATGCCCGAACTGATGGAAGAGGCCCGGCGCGCGGAATTGGCCGACATTACCGGCGTCAAAAAGCAGGATTTGATTTTTCAACTGCTAAAACACCGGGTCAAAATGAATGGCCTGATGTATGGCGAGGGAACGCTAGAGATTTTGCCGGACGGGTTTGGCTTTTTGCGCAGCCCCGACTACCACTACATCAGTTGCCCGGACGATATTTATATTTCCCCCAGCCAAATTCGCCGCTTTGGACTAAAAACCGGCACCACGGTGACGGGCCAAATTCGCCCGCCCAAGGAAAACGAGCGCTATTTTGCCATGTTGCGGGTGGAATCCATCAATTACCGGGACCCGACAGAGGTTCATAGCAAAATCGGATTTGATGATCTGACGCCGTTGCACCCGGATTTGCGAATTCGGTTGGAAACCACCCAAAATGAGCTAGAGACGCGGGTAATTGACCTGATCGTGCCGATCGGCTTTGGCCAGCGGGGGTTGATTGTCAGTCCGCCGCGCGCGGGCAAGACGATCCTACTGCAAAAAATGGCCAAGGCGGTCCTGGCCAATTATCCCGACAGCTTCGTGATTATGCTGTTGATTGACGAACGCCCCGAGGAAGTGACCGACATGGAGCGCGAGATCAAGGGGCGAAATTGCGAAGTAATCAGCTCCACCTTTGACGAGCCAGCCGCGCGGCATATCCAAGTCAGCGAAATGGTGCTGGAAAAGGCCAAACGCCTGGTCGAATATGGCCATCAGGTGGTGATCTTTTTGGATTCGATCACGCGGCTAGCGCGGGCGTGGAATTCCGAAATTCCCAGTTCCGGCAAGCTCCTGAGCGGCGGTGTCGATGCCAACGCCCTGCAAGCCCCCAAAAAGTTTTTTGGCTCCGCCCGCAAGGTGGAGGAAGGGGGCTCGTTGACAATTATCGGCACGGCCCTGGTCGAGACGGGCAGCATGATGGATACGGTGATTTTTGAAGAGTTTAAGGGGACGGGCAACCAAGAAATTGTCTTGGACCGCAAAATGGCGGATAAACGGATTTGGCCGGCGATCGATATCAACCGCAGTGGCACGCGCCGCGAAGAACGGTTGCTGGATCCTGACGAATACCGCCGGATTTGCGTGTTGCGGCGGGTGCTGCACGACATGAATCCGCCCGACGCCATGGAAATGCTGACCACCCGCATGGCCAAGACCAAAACCAACGCCGAGTTTCTGATGAGCATGAAATCGTCATAACTCCCCGCTGGGGGCTCTCACCAAGTTCTTTCGTTCAACAATTACATCTTCTCCGCGCCTAACCATGCCCTCTAAAACAAACTCTAAACAAAAACAACCCCGGGTTTTCTTGCCAAAAATAGAAGGTCGTAATAACTTTATTGGCGTGGTCGTATCTAAATACAACGAAGCGGTCACGTCCAAATTGCTCGCGGGAACATTGGAAACTTTGCAGGCCCATCATGTCGACCCGGAAAACATCGATGTCGTCTGGGTGCCCGGGGCGTTTGAATTGCCGCTTATGGCGTCGCGAATGCTGCAAGCGGAGGAATACAACGCGCTCATTTGTCTGGGAGCTGTCATCCGGGGCGAAACCACGCATGATCAGCATATAAATCGCGCGGTCAGTATCGCTTTGATGAACGCCGGCCTGTTAAATTCCCGACCGGTGGCCTTTGGACTGTTGACGTGCGACACCTTGGAGCAAGCGCTGAATCGCGCGGGGGGAAGTCATGGCAACAAAGGGGCCGAATGCGCGCTATCCGCGCTGCAAATGATTTCCTTACTGGATGAATTCCCGTTGCCAGATATGCCCGATATTTTTAACAGCATGGATGACGAGGTGTAACCTTGCCGGTTTCCCGCCGGTGGTCAAATTTTGCCGGATTTCGCCCCCTCCGCAGCGACACATTATTCTAAAATTCATCGGCATGTAGTTTTGACGCGGGATGATTTTTCCCGCGACTCGCCAAATCAGCGCGCATCCTGTAAAATTTTTATATGGCACGCCGTACCCGAGCACGTGAAGTCGCTTTGCAGGTCCTATTTCAGGACGATTTGAATCCCGGTCATAACCCCGCGGAGGCGGACGCCTTTTTGGTTCGCCGCCTGCGCGAGGAAGAACTGGTGGAGTTCGCCCGCGCGCTCATTTCGGGCGTGCGCCGCAATCGGCAGGAACTCGACGATATGCTGGGCAAGACCGCGGATAACTGGACCGTCAACCGCATGGCGGTGACCGACCGTAACGTCCTGCGGCTCGGCGCGTACGAAATTCTTTTTTATGGCACGCCCGACCGGGTCGCCATCAATGAGGCGGTCGATCTTGCCAAACGTTTTGGCTCCAGCCATTCCGGACCTTTTGTGAATGGCATCTTAGATCGTTTTTTGGCTGGTCACCGCAAGGACGACACCCCGGATGGTCCGGCCTCCCCCGCCGGTTAACTTTTTTCACTTTTGCAATATCAGCTTATCGCCCGCTATGGGACTATTTGATTTATTTAAGAAAGCGCCCGCCTCTCCCCCGTCCCCGACGGTCGATGCGCCACGGGCCGCGGACTTGCCCGCCGAGGCGGATTCCCCCTTGGCCGGTTCCCGGGAACAACCCGCCAGTGAAACGCCCCCCACCAAAAAATCCTGGCTGGCGCGCATCCGCGACAGTTTGCACAAAACGTCGCAAATACTCAACACCGACATCCGCGACCTATTTAAAGCCCAGGGGCAGCTCCTGGATGATGAATTTTTAGATAAGTTACGCGCGATCCTGATCAAAACCGACATGGGCCCCGCCGCGGCCAATAAAATTTGCGAGCGGGTGCAACGCGATTTTCGCGCTCGCGTCCTGACCATGCGGGACCTTTTAGCCAGTGTGGAGGCGGAACTGCTGGAACTGCTCGCCCAAGAGGGGGGCGAACTACGCCGCAATCCGGCTGGGCCGACGATAATTATGGTGGCGGGGGTGAATGGCTCGGGAAAGACCACCTCCATTGCCAAACTTACCCGGATGTTTCGGCAGCGGGGGGAACGCGTCATTCTGGGGGCGGGGGACACCTTTCGCGCGGCGGCGGTCCAGCAACTGACCATCTGGGCGGAACGCCTGGGGGCAGAGATTGTCACCGCGGGGCAGGGGGCCGACCCAGCCAGCGTCGCCCACCGGGCGGTGGACACCGCCATCACGGGAAATTATGACGTCTGCATCGTTGACACCGCCGGACGGCTGCAAACTCAGCAAAATCTGATGGACGAATTGGGGAAAATCCACCGCGTCATCGGCAAACGGCTCCCCGATGCCCCGCACGAGGTGCTGTTGGTATTGGATGGGACTAGCGGTCAAAACGCAATCAGCCAGGCACGGGGCTTTACCGCGGCGGTCAATTGCACGGGAATTGTGCTAAGTAAAATTGATGGCACGGCCAAAGGGGGCGTGGTGATCCCCATCCGACAGCAGTTTGGCCTGCCGGTCAAATTCGTGGGGGTGGGGGAACAAGCGGACGATCTGATTCCCTTTTCGCCGCAAACCTTTGTCCAGGCACTCTTTAGCGGCTTGACCGAGGAATTGGGCTAATTCTCTTGCCATATTTTGCACATCAGCAGCAGAAGCGTTATGTTAATGCTCATTCTAACTAAAGGTTTAACAAAGCAAGTCTGCTAGCAGGGTTGTTGGTATTTTGATCATCAGCCGCTCAATGAGTCGGCGGTAATTCTTTTCTAACCGGCATAAATTACCATAATGCCCTCCCCCGGGGACCAGTTCATGGCGCTCCCTTGGGTGCAAATAAATCAATGTTGGCCAATCGGCAGAGATTACCTAATCGGTAAAGTCGACTGGGGAGGCTCTGGTCAGGATCAGAACAGCCGTCAAGGTTTCGCAAAAATAGCCGAAAGCTGTGCCATGATTGCACAAAGTAGCTGATTTCTCTGAAATTGCGTTTGTAACGGGGACGATACGATTTTCAGCATCATAGCCCGGTAGAAAAATTGGCGGCTGGAGCTCGGATGCACCTGCCAAACAGGTATCCACCTGATGCGTGTGTATGGAACACACGGTAATTTCCCGTTTCCTCAATGGACTGGAGTCACGGACATGAAGGTTTCTAAGTGGGCGATGTTGATCGCCTTGGCCGGCGGCATGTCGGCCGCGACAGCAATGGCTCAATACGGTCAACGTCAACCGCGCGTTGCACAGACCGGCATTGAGTACGGAAGTTATTATCAAGCGTCGGCGCAAATGCCGGCCGGTTCCCCCAGCGACATGGCTCCGGCCACAGCGCCGATGGAAGCCGCTCCCCCCGCGGCGGAAGCCGCTCCCGTCGCCAGTTATGCGGGCGGCTGCACCGATGGCACCTGCACCAGTGCCTGCCCCACCGACCCCGGTTGCGCCGCCAACTGTACCAACGGCGCTTGTGACCCCGGTTGCGGCGCTGACGCCGCCTGTGGTTGCGACAGTGGCTGCGGGACCGGCTGTGAAGAATGCAAGCTGGAATGTGAGGATCGCGATGATCCCTGGCGTTTATTCGGACATTGCAACGAATCCAATTGCCACGATCTGAACTTCCGCGGTTGGGTGGCAGCCGGTTACTTCGGCAACTTTGACAACCCCGCCAGCAACTGGAACGGGCCGGTCACGTTTGGTGATCGGGACGAACCGTTGCTCAACCAATTGTATTTTATCGCCGAAAAGCAGACTGTGGCCAATACCGAAGCCGGTGATATCGGCTGGGGTGGTCGGATTGACCTGCTGTATGGTTCGGACTACCGCTTTAATATCTCCCGTGGCTTGTCCGCCCGCGATAACTTTACGGCCAAGTGGGACACCAATCGTTTTTACGGTTTGGATCTGCCTCAGTTGTACGCGGAAGTGGGTAACAAGAAGTTGAACGCGAAACTCGGTCGCTTTTATACGATCATCGGGTATCAAGTGGTGACCGCCCCGGACAACTTCTTTTACTCGATTCCCTATACCTTCCAATACGGCGAGCCGTTTACCCACACCGGCGCTTTGGTGACTTACAATGCCAACGATCAATTGGCATTGTTTGGCGGGATCACCAACGGCTGGGATAACTTTGATAATGTCGTAGGCTATCAGTCCGTGTTGTATGGTGCCACCTTTACCGCCAGCGACGGAAACAGCAAATTGGCCGTTGCGGGACATTATGGCAAGGATTCGACCACGTTTGGTATCCCCGAACCGACGGACGATCGCCATATCATGAGCATCGTGTACAGCCGCACGCTGACTGACCGCCTGAGTTATGTGTTTCAAAGCGACAACGGCTATCAAGAAAACGTCAACAACTCCGGCGAACGGGGCGAATGGTACGGCATCAATCAGTACTTGTTCTACAAGATCAACTGCAGCTGGACCGCCGGTATTCGGGCCGAATGGTTCCGTGATGATGATGGCACCCGTGTGGCCGCTGTCGGCGATTATCCGGCCCTGGGCTTTAGCACCAACCCCGCCAGTACTGGTGGTTGGGCGGGGAACTTCTATGATGTGGCCCTGGGCGCCAACTGGAAGCCTTACAATTTCCCGAATCTGACGGTACGTCCGGAAATTCGCTATGATTGGTATGACGGGCCAGTCAATGCAGGCGGTACAAATCCTTATGACGACGGTGCCAGCGATAACCAATGGTTAATCGGTGGGGACGTCATCTACGTGTACTAACCCACCCACGCTCCGCAAAACGGGGCGGAGCAAGGCCAGTTAGTCAGGTGGATACAAACGCACGGCCCGCGGAACACTCCGCGGGCCGTGTTTTTTTGTTCTCTGTGTATATTAGCCCGCAGCGTCAGCAAGGGAGAATGGGCATCCCATCTTACCCCCGGTTCCCTGACTCCTGATCCCCGCCCCCCTCATTCGCACTCCGCCCAGGTGCGCCCCGCCTTTAAATCGACTTTTAACGGCACTTTTAGCTGCATGACGCCAGTCATCTCTTGTTCGATCAGTTCGCTTATCGCGTCGATTTCCGTTGGTGGAGCTTCAAATACCAGTTCATCGTGAATTTGCAAGAGCATTTTGGTTTGCCAGTTTTCCGACGATAAACGCCGATGGATCGCCAGCATCGCCAACTTAATCAGGTCCGCCGCCGATCCCTGAATGACCGTGTTGATGGCGGTCCGTTCTGGCAGGCTCTTTTGCCGCTGGGACGCGCTGGGGGGTAGGGCCGCATGGGCCGGATTGGGGGGCTTGACCCCGGTAATTGCACGTCTACGGCCCAGGATCGTGCCAACATAACCCTGGCGCGCGCAGTCCGCCAGCACTTGTTCCATAAACGCCGCCACCCCCGGATACCCGCGAAAGTACGCGTCGATAAACTCCGCCGCGGCGGTTTGCTCGATCCCCAGGGCTTTTGCCAGGCCGAAGGGACTTTGACCATAAATAATCCCAAAGTTGACCGCTTTGGCCACGCGGCGCTGGGCGCTGGTCACCTGGTCCAGCGGCACATGAAAAACCTGGCTGGCCACGCGGGCGTGAATGTCCTCGTCGTTTTGGAACGCCTGGCACATCGTTTCGTCGCCGGAATAATGCGCCAGCACGCGCAGTTCGATTTGCGAATAATCCGCGGCAACTAACCGCCAGTCGGGGTTCCCCGGCAAAAACGCCGCGCGAATTTCCCGGCCGCTTTCAGTCCGAATGGGGATATTTTGCAAATTGGGATCGCTACTGCTGAGCCGCCCCGTCGCCGCGACCGCCTGGTGAAAACTGGCGTGCACCCGCCCAGTGGCCGGATGAATCAGTTCCGGTAATGCGTCAATATAGGTGTTTTTTAGCTTGGAAATTTGGCGATACTCAATAATCTTGGCCGGCAGCGGATGTTGCAGGGCCAGTTCCTCTAGCACCTCCACATCGGTGCTGGGACCGGTCTTGGTCCGCTTTAGCACAGGCAGTTTTTGTTCGGTAAACAAAACTTCCTGCAATTGCTTGGGGGAGGCGATATTGAACGAGCGCCCTGCCAAAGCGTGAATCTCGGCCTCCAACCGCTCAAGCACAATCTCATATTTGCCGCTGAGATCGCGCAACTGCGCGGCGTCCACCCGTATTCCCTGATACTCTAGATCCGCCAGGACGTCGATCAACGGCACTTCGACGCGTTGATTTAGATCCGTTAGCTGCCGCTGGGCCAGCTTGGCGGTAAGCAGCGGTTCCAACCGGAGGGGAATATCCGCGTCCTCCGCCGCATAATGCGTTATCTGCTCCACCGGTACTTCATCCATCCGCTTTTGCGCTTTACCCGTCCCGATCAATTCGGCGATGGTGGTTGTTTTGTGATTTAAATAGCGGCTGGCTAGCTCGTCCAAATTATGATTACGCTCCCCCGCATCCAATAAATAGCTGGCCACCATCGTGTCAAATACGACTCCCCGCGTTTCCACGCCCGCCGAACGCAGCACAATCAGGTCGTATTTGAGATTTTGGCCGATTTTGCCAATAGCGGGGTTTTCGAGTATGGGTCGCAACACGTCCAAGACCAGTTGCAAATCCAGGCATTGGTCTCTTTCCGGGGCGCGAATAGGTATGTAATACGCCTCGCCCTGTTGCCAGGCGCACGAAATACCCACAATTTCCGCCCAACGCGGGTGAATATGGGTTGTTTCGGTATCGAGCGAAAATTGCGCCACTTGGCCTAATTCCGCCGCAAGCCATGCCAATTTTTCGGGCGTATCAATTGTTTGATACGTCGCCTCTAATTTAACAGGCGCTTGCCGGAGTTGCTCGCCGCGCATTTTATTGGTCAAGGCGTGAAAGCCTAATTCGGCAAATAACTCTTGCGCGGATTGGGGGCAAAAACCGCGACATGCCGCGGCCGCCCAGGGAATTTCAATATTGACATCGGTTTCCAAGCGGACCAGTTGGCGGGCAAGCACGGTTTGATCCCGCGCTGCCAGCAGATTTTGCTTGCGCTTTTCGCCAGTGAGCGCGTGGGCGTTGGCAAAAATATTTTCCAGCGTGCCATACTTTTGCAATAGTTCCGTGGCTATTTTTGGGCCAATGAGGGGAACGCCGGGAATATTATCCACCGCGTCGCCGACCAAAACTTGGTAGTCAATGACCTGCCCGGGCGCGACCCCCCATTCGGTCAAGAGCATGGCGGCGTCAAAGTATTGATTTTTACGCATGCTATACAGCCGAACTCGGTCCGTGATGAGCTGGCGGTAATCCTTATCCGCCGTGACCAGCACGCATTCGCCACCCGCCGCTTCCACCCGCCGCGCTAGCGTAGCCAAAAGGTCATCCGCCTCGTAACCGGCCAACTCCAAGATGGGAATCTCCAACGTTTCCAGCACGCGGCGGATCATGGCGATCTGGGGGATCAAATCCGGCGGCATGTCCGAGCGATTTTGCTTATACGGGGCGTAAAGCTCATGGCGAAACGTCGGCCCGTCCAGGTCATAAGCACAAAACAGATAATCGGGACGCTTTTGTTCCAAAATGGCAAACAAATCGCGGGTAAAACCAAACACGGCGTTGACCGGCAGACCCTGGGGGCTGGTCATTTCTGGAACGGCGTGAAACACCTGAAAAATCAGCGACATCGAATCAATCCCCCAAACAGTTTTTCCCCGCAGATCGGGAAAGCCCTCCCGGGAAACTTTTTCCAGCGCATCCGCTGGCGTCCCTAGTTCACTCGCAACCAGGAGCTGACCCGTAGCCTGCTCAAGCACATCGCCGGGGGGGGTGGGATTGGGGACAAATTGCGGAAATTGTTGCGCGGCGAGAGGACTGGCAATATTTTGTTCAACTATTTCCTGGATCAACGTATCATGAGGGACAGGCATACGTGCTTGGCTGACCGGCGGCGACATCGCCATGGGCACGGCAGGTTCAACGGATTGTTTTGCTTGATCCGCCTCCGGCTCATCCCAACCGGGTAACGTCGGTTCTTGGACGGTGCGCCGTTGTTTGGCCATAAGTTCTACTTGCCAGAAAGTTTGTAAAGAAAATCCGAATCCCAGGCATTTTAACGGGTGACACGCCAGTTGTCCCGTCCCCGGCACAAAGCCTCCAAGGCAAGGGTTATTGGTCAAGGGGCGGCGGCACCGCCGCAGCCAGAATGACTAAGAGGAATGCAGCCAGAATGGCTAAGAGAAATGAAGCCCTGAATCATTGAAAGGGATTCGCGGCCGCGGGTAATTATTCGTAGCTAATTTAGCGTTAAACGCCAAAAAAACAGTGCGCACACCAAGATTCGAACTTGGGACCTCCACCTTATCAGGGTGGCGCTCTAACCAACTGAGCTATGTGCGCGAAAAGCTTATGTTATTTCGATAGCCCGAAGCGTAAGGGAGGGAAAGGGTTATAATCGTGTACCTACACCGAAGCGTAAGCGAGGAATATGAAAACCTGACTGTCCCTTGCTAACACGGCGGGCTGACTGTCCCTTGCTAACGCTGCGGGCTAAAAAACGCTGCGGGCTGAATCTAACTCCAAACCCCTATTTTCAATTCTAGCCCTTAAATGTCAAGTGGCCCGGCACTGCCCCGCCACCGTTATTGACATGGGAATACCCTGCGGGGTTCGGCCGTTCTGGATGAATTAAGTGTTATTTATCGGCGGGGGCCAGCGTGGGTTCTTCTAGCAGCTTTTGTAATCCCGAGGAAAAATATTCCACCACCCGGGGGGATTGTGCGGATTGCGCGGAGGAAGCGGAAGAGTTTTCCAGAGATGGGGACGAATGATCAGGAGTTGGCTGGCCTGTTGCCGGACCTACCAGCAACACCGCCTCGGTGCCGGGGTATTTACTAAGAAGCGGTAGGCCACGCTCGGGCCCCAGGACCGAGATGGCCGTGGCCAGACTATCAGCCGTAACACAATCGCGGGCTATCACCGTGGTCGCGCTCCATCGAGTGCAGCCCAGGCCTGTGGCGGGATCGACAATATGCGAGTAGCGCGTGCCGTCAATGGTAATACTTTGAAAGGCGTCGCCCGAGGTGGTAATTGCCCCGTGGGCCAGGCGCACGTAACGATTGGCCGGCGCCTCGGGATCCAGGGGTGTCAACCCAATCCGCCAACCGGTTTGGCCTGGTGGCGGCCCGGAACAACCGATATCGCCGCTAGCGTCGATCATGGCCCGCTCGATCCCGAGTTTTTTTAACTCCGCGAGCGCTTGATCGATCGTGTAACCGACGGCAATTCCCCCTAAATCCAAACGCAGGTCTCCCCGCAAAAAGGTTACCGCCTCTTGCCGGGGATCGAGCAACAGTTTTTTATAGCCCAACGCCGCCTTCGCCTGTTCCAAGACTTCCGGGGCCGGTAGAGCGCGCGTACGTTTGCTTTTACGCCAAAGTTGCGTCAAGGGGCCGATGGTTACATCAAACGCTCCCTCGGTTTGACGAGACAATTGCTGGCCGAGGGTTATGATGCGAAATAAATCCGCACTGACAGAAACCGCCGTCCCGGGTTGCGCATTGGCTGTCTTGCAGAGCCGCATGAGTTCGCTGTCTGGCAAATAATCGCTAAATACCTGGTTCAGCCGTGCAAATGTGCCAAACACCGCCGCAAAGCCCGCCTGCGCCTCATCCGCTGATGGGGCATAGAGGACCACGCGCACGGACATGCCCATGTGCCGCTCGGTCGCGGTAAAGCGTTGTAGCTCGGCTCCCCTGGCATGGTTTGGGGCTGGCCCAGGCGTTCCCCCCGCACTGAGCACTAGTAATAACGCCAGCCATGCAAATTGAGAAACAACCCGCGGCAAAAGCATGGCAATAGTTCCCCATCGACCGCGGGGGATGGAGTTTACAAAGTTGCCAGTCATCTAAGAGACCTGCCGCTGGACAGAGCTTTCCCGCGGTTGCACGCCGGCGCGGCTGGCGGCGTCCAGGCAGGTTTGCACGATGCCGTCCACGTCCAGCTTTAGCTCGGCCAATAATTCCGCCCGCTCGCCATGTTCGATAAAGCGGTCGGGGATTCCCAGACGGGTCAGATGGGCTGCGTTGATTCCCGCGTCCGCGGCCGCCTCCAACACCGCGCTGCCAAATCCGGTCATGAGGGTCCCTTCTTCCACGGTCACCACAAAGTCGGCGCTGGTCAGCGCCCGCAAGATCGCATCCGTGTCCAGGGGTTTAATAAAACGGGCGTTAATGACACCCACGTCGTAACCCGCCTCGCGCAGGATTTCCGCCGCTCGCAGGCAATCCGGCAACAACGTCCCGCAAGCGATCAGCATGCCGTCCGCGCCCCAGGAAAATACCTCGCTGCGGCCGTATTCAATGGGATCGCGCTCTTGTTTGACCTCCACCGCGTTGGCCTTGGGATAGCGCAGACTGCACGGCCCGCCGTGGGACAACGCCCAGGAAAGCATTTCCCTTAGGTCGCGGCTGTCGCCGGGAGCCATGACAGTCAAATTGGGAAAGAGCCGCATGTACCCGATATCAAAGCAGCCATGATGCGTCGGACCGTCCGGCCCGGTCAAACCCGCCCGGTCGAGCATAAATGTCACCGGCAAATCCTGCAGGGCGACCTCTTGAAAGATCTGATCGTAACTGCGCTGCAGGAATGTGCTGTAAATATCCACAATCGGACGGAGTCCTGTCTTGGCCTGGCCGGCGGCAAAGGCCACGGCGTGGGACTCGCAAATGCCCGTATCAAAAAAGCGGGTGGGGAATTTCTCGCGCACGGCCTCCAGTTTATTCCCCTGGCACATCGCGGCGGTCATCACCGTCACCCGCGGATCATGCTCGAGCGCGGCATGGATCGCCTGGCTGGCAATGTCGGTATAGGCCTGGCTAGAGCTCTTTTTTAAGGGGATGACTTCGGCGTTATCCCCGCAACGAAACGGAGCGGGCGTGTGATAATACACCGGGTCGCGCTCGGCGGGTTCAAAGCCGTGCCCCTTGTTCGTTACCACATGCAGAACGACCGGACCATCAACCTTGCGGACCATTTTTAGGTATTTGCCCAGTTGCGCCAAATTATGCCCGTCGATCGGGCCAATGTAGCGCAGGCCCATCTCTTCAAACAGCATCCCCATGTGCAAGCCTTGCTTGAGGGATTCCTTCATCTGCCAGAGGAGTTGTTCCGCTTGATCCCCGACCAGGGGAACTTTCTTTAACAGGTTGCTGACTTCATGCTTAAAATTATTATACAGATCGTTAGTCCGCAGGCGGTCCAGATATTCGGCCAATCCCCCCACGCGATTGCAAATGGACATCTTATTATCGTTCAGCACCACCAGCAGCTTGGACTTTAGCCCCCCCGCATTGTTGAGAGCCTCAAACACGATCCCCGAAGGCAACGCCCCGTCTCCAATCACCGCCACGCTATGGCGGTCATCCTGGCCTAATAACTCGTCACCCGACCGCAGGCCCAGCGCCGTGGAGACGCTGCAACCGGCATGTCCGGTCATAAACAGGTCATAGGGGCTTTCTGCGGGGTTGGGGTAACCCATAAGCCCCCCTTTGGTCCGGATGGTGTCGAATTGCTGGTAACGCCCGGTAATTAACTTATGGGGGTAAATTTGGTGGCCCGTATCCCAGATCAGCCTGTCATGGGAAAAATCAAATTCCCGGTGCAAGGCCAGGCATAACTCCACGACACCCAGGTTGGACGCAAAGTGCGCGGTCCGGTGTGCCAGCAGTTCGCACAAGGCCAACCGCATTTCAGTGGCTAGCTGTTCAAGCTGCGACAGGGAAAGACGGGTTAGGTCCCGCGGCGATTGGATGGTGCTTAATAA
The DNA here is from genome assembly GCA_033762255.1 of Pirellulales bacterium. Taxonomy (NCBI): domain Bacteria; kingdom Pseudomonadati; phylum Planctomycetota; class Planctomycetia; order Pirellulales; species Pirellulales bacterium. The sequence continues at coordinate 18,227 of JANRLT010000051.1, forward strand.
GTTATCCATCAGTGATTCCTTTCCACAACATAGCGGGCCAGGGCTTCCAGCTTTTCGCCCGCGTTACCAAACGGTGCCAATGCCGCAATCGCTTCATCCACTAATTGATTAGCCATGAGTTGACTTTCCGCAATGCCACACAAAGTAGGGTATGTCATTTTACCCAAATTGTGATCTTTACCAACTCTTTTGCCTGTAGCCACTTCGCTCCCCTGCACATCGAGCAAGTCATCCGCGATCTGAAATGCCAATCCAATCTTTTGACCGTAAATATCCAAGGCTGCCAACTGTTCCCGCCCCGCAAAGGCGATCATTCCACCCAATTTGAGGGAAACTCGGATCATCGCGCCGGTTTTGCGGCTGTGGATCGACTCCAATTGCTCTACGGACGCCGGAGGGAGCGGATCAGTTAAAAATCGACCCTCCGCCGCTAAATCGCTGGCTTGCCCCCCCACCATGCCCACCGGGCCAGCCGCCTTGGCCAATTCCGTACAAGCGGTGGCGGCCAACGTTGGCGGATGGAGGCGGGTTAACTGCTCAAAGGCCAGCGTGAGCAATCCATCACCTGCCAAAATGGCAGTCGCCTCGTCAAATGCTCTGTGACAGGTGGGCTGTCCCCGCCGCAAGTCGTCATTATCCATCGCTGGCAAATCGTCGTGGATCAGCGAGTACGTATGGATCATCTCTACCGCACAAGCGGCTGGAAGCCCATTTACCCAATCCTCACAACCGCAAGCCTCGGCCCCCCATAACAATAGCGTGGGCCGGAGACGCTTGCCTGGAGCCAAAAGCGAATATCGCATCGCCGCCGCCAAGCGTTCGGGGCATCCCGGGGTAAATTGCAAGGCCGCCAACAACGCCGCGTCGATCACTTCCCGGGTGGCCAACAGGGATTCGCTCAAACCGTGGGTGGCAAGTTGCGGCATGGGCGAGAAATTCATCCTAAAGAAACGAATCGCTGATTCACGACGGTTGTTGGCCTAACAGATTTTCCACAATCTGCGGTGACGCATTTTATTCTAAAAAAGGTTACCTGTGTCGTCTATTCCTGGTTTGGAAAATGAATCATCTTCCCAGGGGGCCAAATTGTTAATCTTTGCAGATTTGGTGGGCGGGGTAACTTGGAGTGGAGATTCAGGTTGTTGCATAGGGGTTGCGGAAGCGGCTTTTTTAGAGCTAGTAGCGGGGCCAGGCCGTTTTTTTGCGGATACTGGTTCGGGGGAATGCGAATTTTCGGATGTGGGGGCCGCAAATGTCGCTGTATCCGCAAATGGTTGCGTGAGGGGTTGTCCCCCGGCATCCAAACCTGTCAAAAGTTCAATTTTACGTTCCGCCCCGGCAAGCAAATTTTGGCATTTTTTTAAAAGCGATACGCCTTCTTCATAGAGGCCCAGGGATTCATTCAGCCCTAATCGCTGGTCTTCCAGCCGCATGGCAATTTCGTCCAGGCGGGTAAGCGCTTGTTCAAAGCTAAGATCGGAGGGGGCAGGGGGGGAATCGTCGGGCACAGACATGGCCAAGGTCGAGAAGCGTGATTGTTGTGGAATATGGCGTTCAGACCGTGCGTGAGGGGTTCTCTGGCAGAATCTGGGTAACCGTGCTGGAAATTTCTCCATTGGCCAGCCGGGTTATGATTTCCATGCCCAGCCTAACCTCGCTGGCCGCGGAGAGCAACATGCCATCCTCCCCCCGGCGTGTCAGACTATACCCCCGCCCTAAAACCCGCAATGGGCTGAGGGCTTCTAACTGGACCGCTCGACTGGCTAATAAGGTTGTGTGATTGGTCATGATCTGTCGAATTTGGCGGGTCGCGGCGGTTTGCCACTGGTCGAGCTGTTGCGACCATTGCCAAATTCGTTCATAAGGTCGGCGAAAGGGGAGCCGATTTGCCAGCTGGTCCAGCCGCCGTCGGGCTTGCTCGGCCCGCCAAGCCAGGCTTGCTTGATAGCGAGTTCCCAGTTTGGCTAACTGCTGACGCAATTCAGCCAGGGAGGGAACAACCCGTTCCGCCGCTTCACTGGGGGTCAAGGCCCGCACATCCGCCACCAAGTCCGCCAGGGTGACGTCAATCTCGTGTCCCACGGCGGAAACAACGGGGCAGGGGACCGCGGCCATGGCCCGAACGACTTCCTCCGCATTGAACGCCTGCAGGTCCTCGCTGCTACCTCCCCCGCGGGCCACGACCAACACATCCAGCGGAGGCAAGAGAGCACTAGCCCGGCGAATGGCCGCCGCAATTTCGCGCGGTGCTTCTTCACCTTGGACACGCGCGGGCAAGATGAGCACATCGGCCAGGCGCCAACGACGGCGGAGCACTTCCAAAAAATCCTTGACCACCGCTCCCGTGGGACTGGTGACAATCCCGATGCGGCGGGGAAACGAGGGGAGTTCACGCTTGCGCGCGGGATCAAACAGCCCCTCGCGGGCAAGCTTTTCCTTGAGCCGTCGCAGGGCCAATTCCGCCGTGCCAACGCCGCGCGGGTGAAGTTCCTCTATCACTAACTGATACGTTCCGCGCGGGATGTAAAGGTCTAAATACCCCCGGGCGATGACCGCCAGGCCATCCTCCGGCTGAAACTTGAGTTTGGCCGCGGTACTACGCCAAATGACCGCCTTCATCTGGGCCGAGTCGTCCTTTAACGACAAGTACCAATGTCCCGAACCTGCGGCGCTGCAATTGGTCAATTCGCCGCTGACCCAGACCTCGGGGAAGGTGGTTTCGACCACTTCCTTTAGCAGGGTGGTCAGGGCCGAGACAGTCAGGACGGGCGTGGGGGACATGGGCGTATTAGACAATTCAAAATACTCAATCACAGAGGAGCGGAGGAGCAGACCGAGCGGAACGGAGTAGATTGGAACTCAAAATCGGATAAGAATAGAACACAGATCACATTGATTAGACAGATTTTACACAAGTCAGTAAACGCGGTCCAAAGGCATTTGATTCTTTGCGGGCCAAAGACTCGGCCTATCCCAGACAAGGGCAAGCGCAGTGTCGTCCTTGGTAATAGGGGCAATACGATATAAAGGGCCTACTGCCTGATGCATCGACTTGCAAGCTAGCGCCCGCGCCAAGATTAAAGTTATGTAGCAAAATTTTTGCCAATTTCCAACAGTTTTTCCAATAAATCAGCCACGCCCAATTCGGGAGCCCATTTTCGCAGATAAGTCTGATCTAATTCTGAATAACGCGACTTTGCGATTGCCAACAAGTCGCCCCATTGCCGATCGGAAGTTTCATCCGTTAATCGAAACCAACCCAACTTAAGAAGTATGACGTCTTCGGCAGTGGCCACTCGAACCTGTAGCGGTTGCGCGACGCCTAACGGTTGTTCAATAGCGCGCTCGAAGGCGATTAAATCAAAATCGCGGCGATGACTTATAAAGCAATCGACCTTGAATGCCGTTTCAAAATGGATCAAATTGAAGCTGGATTGTTCCCGCAAAGCCGCTTCGATGGCCGACTCACTCAGATAATGCGAATTTTGCAGGGATATTACTAGCTTTTCAACCTGTGACCGGTCTAATTCCACCGACAGATCAACATCCACCGTCGTGCGGGATAATCCATAGTAACTAGCCGCCACCGAGCCACCAATAAAGTAGCGAATTTGTAATCGATGGAAAGTTTCGATTACCGGCTCAAGTGCCTGCCGAATGATGTTTTGTTCGTTCATGCGCACGCTCTTCATCCGCAATTTTGAATTGTCTTGCCATCTCCGCTCCATAATTGCGGCTAACAAAGCGATAGTTTACCTCTTGTGGTGATAGATGGGGATACTGCCGGGATATCGCTTGCTTGCCAATTCCAATGATTTCATCCGTCAGCCGCGCCATCAGCTCAAAACGCTCTTGGGGCGACTTTTTGCGGATCAGCTCGATCTGCACGCGCTCGGCCTCGGGACTGGTGTCGGATAAAAGGCGCATCGGCAAACTCCCTCGTGGGCGGGTGGTGACGGCGAATCCGCCTTACTTCTTGGCGGATTTCTTGGCCGCTTTATTTTTGGAACTGGCCGCTTTTTTCATCGCGGGTTTGGCTTTTTTGCCCGCGCTCACCGCCGCGGGGGAACTCTTGGAACCGCTTTTTTTGCCAAAGGCTTTTTCCCAACCGCTGGCAAACTTTTCATTGCTGCCGACACGCACTATTGACACGAACGCACCTCAAAAAAAGGAACAAAATTAGTTGCTGTCCGACCCTACCTTCAACACTAACGATTTTCGGTCGGTTCGACAATCGAAATTTACTTCCAGGGAAAATTCCCCCCCGTCAATCGCTCAAACGCCTGGATATACTTTTCCCGGGTTTGTGCCACCACCCCCGCGGGCAACGGCGGCGGGGGGGAGTTCTTGTCCCATCCGCTCGATTCCAGCCAATCCCGCACATACTGCTTATCATAGGAAGCCTGGGCGTGGCCCGGCTGGTAGTCATCCCGTGGCCAAAACCGCGAGCTATCCGGCGTCAATATTTCATCAATTAAAATGATTCCCCCATCCGGCAGGCGTCCCCACTCGAATTTGGTGTCGGCAATGATGATTCCCCGTTCCCGGGCGATCGCCGCCCCCCAGTGGTACAGGGCCAGGCTGCGTCGCCGTAATTCTTCCGCCGTTTCCTGGCCGATCAGGTCAACCATGCGTGAAAAGGCAATGTTTTCATCGTGGGCCCCCCCGCCACTTTCGCCGGTGGGACTATTCACTTTGGTCGCGGGGGTAAAGATCGGCTCGGGCAGCATGGCCCCTTCCACCAGCCCCGGCGGCAGCGCGACCCCGCACACGCTGCGATTGGCACGGTATTCTTTCCAGCCCGAACCGGCCAGATAACCCCGCACCACACATTCTATCGGGATCACGTCTGTTTTTTTAGCTAATAAAGCCCGTCCCGCCAAAGGGCGAGGATCCACCGTGGCTGGCAGGCCAAAATCCGCCGGATCGGTGCTAAGCACATGATGAGCCTCCGCCGACTGCGCAAACCACCACGCGCTCAGGCTATTGAGCACGCGTCCCTTATCGGGAATTCCCCCTGGTAAGATCCAGTCAAAAGCACTGATCCGATCGGTGCTCACCAGGAGCAGGCGATCCCCCAGGTCAAAGACATCCCGCACTTTGCCATGGCGCACGGGGAGACCGGGCAATTCAGCTTTTAAAAAGGGTTCTGCTGTCATGGAGGGGCTATATGAAAAAATGTGGTCCAGAGGATAAATTTACCCCGGGAGAGCGTGAATTTGGTTGTTTTAACGGACTGACGCTTGCCCGGCAACGCCGTGGAATTACGATACAGCATATTACCAGGTTAGCTCCCCTCTGTTTGGCCTGATAATTGCTATACTTAGCCATCATCTTTTTTACAGCACGACCTAAAACCCCGACTTTACAAAAAAAGGCAAAACATGCTGGTATTGGTCACCGGAGGCGCGGGATATATTGGCAGCGTGGCCGTGGCGGAACTTATTACCAGTGGCTATGACGTGGCCGTGCTGGACAATCTTTCCCTAGGCCACCGCCAAGCGGTCCATCCGCAGGCAAAAATCTTTGAGCTGGATTTAGCCGATAAGGCCCAGTTATCCGAAACACTCTCAAAATTGCGGCCGGAGGCCATTTTACACTTTGCCAGCCGCAGCCAGGTGGGCCAGTCGATGCAGCAACCGTTTTTGTATTTGCATCATAACGTCAGCGAGGGGCTCAATTTGCTAGAGGCGGCCGTTACGGCGGGTGTGCACCGCTTTATCCTGTCTTCCACGGCCAATCTGTACGATCAACCGCAAAAAATCCCCATTGATGAGACCGAGGCCCTTATTCCCGGCAGCCCCTATGGCGAGGCCAAGCACTACCTCGAAAGAGCCCTCTTTTGGCTGAATAAAACCCACGGGTTAAAATTCGCCGTCCTTCGCTACTTTAATGCCGCCGGGGCCACCACCACCCTGGGTGAAGACCACCGACCCGAAACGCATTTGATTCCCTTGGTGCTACAGGTCGCGCTGGGTCAGCGTTCAAAAATCACAATTTTTGGCGATCAGTATCCCACGCGCGACGGAACCTGTGTCCGGGATTACATTCATGTGACCGACCTGGCGCAGGCCCATATTTTGGCCCTGCAGGCGCTTGATACCCGGACTGAGCCCGGTTTGTTCTATAACCTGGGAAATGGCAGCGGCTACACCGTGCGCGAAGTCATCGACACGGCCACACGTATCACCGGTCATTCGATCGCACAGGAGATAGGCCCCGCGCGCGCGGGGGATGTGGCGGCGTTAGTGGCCAGTAGCGAAAAAATCCGCCACGAACTGGGCTGGCAGCCTCGGTACCCGGATTTGGAATCCATCGTGGCGACCGCCTGGGACTGGCATCGTCGGCATCCACGGGGGTATGGGGAATGAAGACTGGGATCGCCAACCTCGTTACACTTACTATCTATTTTCCTGTTTCCAGTTTCAAAGCCATGCGAATTCCAGGAGCGCGAATTAAGCGAACACGCCTTGTGCAGACCGCAAAGTACGTGGTCGCGGTCGAGGTCGAGCAAGTGATCCCGCTCGATGATCCGAGCGAACCGTGTTATGAATCGGAAACAGTTGATTTCCTACGTGAAATCCAGGAACATGCCGAGCGGGAAGACGTGGCCTGGTTGACCAACAAGGGGAAGCTATACGCGGCGGTGGAAGCAGCCTAAGAAATCCTAGTTTGAGCAAGTTCTGTATGTTACAAACGGTATGAAAATCACCATTTCCCTACCGGATGAACTATTTAGAGCAGCCGAGCAATTCGCCCTGGCACGCGGACTCTCCCGTAGCGAGCTATATGCTGCCGCAATCCACGATTATCACTATCGCAATCGAGAGAGGGGGTGACGAACGCCTTGAATGCGGTCTATGCCGCGGCGGAAAGCCGGTTGGAATTTGTTTTTATCTACAGCCTAGCCGCTGTTATATTTCGCGATGAGTGAGCAACTGGGAAGTCTCTCATCGCGGTTAGCAATTCGCTGGAATAGTAACCAGAAATCATAAAAATAGCCCCAAGAGTTTGCACTTTGGGGCTAAACATTTTTGCATGCTGAATCATTAGGTCAGGCCTAATAAAACTCAGGCGACTTTCTTTACTTGCCGGTCGCGGCGTCCACGGCACCAGCGGCGGCGTCCTTAGCGGCGTCGGCAGCACCAGCGGCGGCATCCTTGGCAGCGTCCGCGGCACCAGCGGCGGCATCACCCACCTGCTTAGCAGCGTCGGTGGCGGCTTCTGTAGCAGCCTCGCCAACTTTCTTGGCAGCGTCGGCAGCGGCATCGCCTACGGCTTCACCAGCCTTTTTGGCAGCGTCAGCAGTTGCATTGGCGGCTTCATCCATTTTCTTTTTGGCTTCGTCCGCCTTTTGCTTCGCGGCGTCACCGCAACCGGTCAGCGTCAAGGTGCCGCACAAGGCAAAAATCACCAACAAAAATGACAAATTCTTCATGAGAGAAATCCTTAAAAAAAAGAACACTGCTAGGTGTGGGGGCAATTGCGCGAGCAGTTGCATCGCAATCGCTGCTGTTGACAGCTAAGATTAGCTGCTGGCAAACCATACGGGATTGCCAGAGGCAACAAGTAATATTGCCGGAGGCAACAAATAATATTGCCGGTGGGAAGGAATCATTGCAAACAAACGCCATGGCGGGATTCTTTTTGCCAATGCGGGGCAAAAAAGAAAGAGCGTCCCAACCCCTGCGGGATGGCCGGAACGCTCTTTGGTTCAACATGTTTCATTCAGGCAGGCAAAAACCTGCCGGAAACTACATCTTGGGGGTTTCAGCGGGCTTATCGGTGGTACCAGCAGCTGGGGTATCAGCGGGCTTTGGATCAGCCTTCTTGGTTTCGCCACAGCCGATCATCGAGACGGTCATCGCGGCCATTACCATCAAAGCAAAAAACTTCTTCATGGAAAACATCCTTATAAGGGTCACCTAACTCTATGAAGATGCCAAATAGCACCTTCGCCACCCCGCCGAAACACTCGGCGGGAAATAAAATCCAAGCAAGCACTAAATTGAAGCAAGCACAGTTTGCCAAGCCTGCCAACCCGTCAATTGACACGATTTGTCGCGAATTTACAGCCACACATTTACAATTGTCCAAATGGGCAGCAAAATAAATGCTCTGCTTTGTTACACTTGTTAGAGCCACTGAAGCTGGCGTTTATTCCCGGTCATTCCAAAAATTTCTTTGGATTTCTGGAAAAAATTTTTCAGACCGACTTTTTTCACGGTAAAATGCGGTCGAGGGCAAGAAATTTTCTATCCCCGCGAAGAACTTTCCGAAGAATCTCATTTTCCCGTTAGTCTCCTTCGTCGTCGCCTGAAGATTCTTGGAATTAATTTGCTAACCCAATCCTCATTTTGGGAATATTAGAGCCAAATTTGGCTCTCAAGAGTAGAGTGTGGCACTGTATGGATCAGGATTGCCCATCGTTGACGCTGGCGGAGTTGGTGCGGGCGCACACCGATTCGTTGTACCGCTATGCCTATCGGCTGTGCGGTTCCGCCACCGATGCCGAGGATCTGGTCCAGCAGGCATTTATGCTCGCCCAACAAAATTTTCACCAACTTCGCGGGGCCGATACAGCGCGGGCGTGGTTATTTGCGTTGGTACGCAGCGCCTTTGGGCGTTATTTGCGACAAACACGGCAAGCCCCCGTAACGCAGACTTTGCAAAGTTTGGACCAGACAGAGTTAAACCTGCCCGCTCGGGTGCCCCCGGATGATCTGGACCCCGCGATCCTGGACCAGGCCTTACAGCGGTTACCTCCTGAATACCGACAGATTTTGGTTGGGTTTTACTTTGAAGAATGTTCGTACAAGGAACTGGCCGCGCGGTTAGAGATTCCCGTGGGGACTGTAATGAGTCGGCTTTCACGGGCCAAAGTTTGGCTGCGTGAACAACTCACGACCGAGGATGCCCCCCCCGTTCCCCTATCCGCTCCCGCAACCTTGCCTTCCAAGCCACGAGCTAATTTTACGACCGAGCCTCCCCGCCGCGGTAAGAAATTTCAAAAGTCCGAATAACCCCATTTTTCGCATGTAATCTTCCTGTGTCCCCCCTTAGCCCCGAACAACTCGAACTGTTGCTCAGTTGCCGCGCTGCGACACTGCGGGATGGGGCATTGCGCAATGCAACCCTGGGCGATGGGGCATTGCGGGGGGCTGAGCCAGTCGATCAGCCAACGGATGTGACGGAACAGGCGGAACTCTTACAAATCCGTGATATTTTAAGCGCGGATCCCGCATTATCTCCGGGGTTAGCGCACCTCGCCGCGTGGGAGGAGCGATTGGCTACCGCTGTGGTTGGAGCTCCCTTCGTCGCGGGCCCCGTACCATCCGATTTGTCCGAGCGCATCCTCGCCCGCTTAGCTCAGACAGCGCCTGTTACCTCCGTTGATAGCTTAAATGATGTTCCCACCAATCCTTTGGGGGAGCCATCACAGTTTTCGCGCCGACGGTTTTCGCGTCAACAGTATTCTCGCCGCATGTGGCTAGGCTGGTTAACCGCGGCCAGTGCCGCGGCGGTCGGGGCGGTTTATTTTAGCTGGCCCAAGCGCCCCCGGTTGACTGTCGAGGATTTGGCGGGGGCGGTGACGTGGCTCTCTGACGAGATTTCCGATAAGGCGTGGCAGACCGCCCGTCTACCCACCGCTCAGTTTCCCCTTCCCCGGACGTTGCGATATCAGCCCCGGGCGTGGCAGGATGTCAGTTCGACCCTTCGCTTTCCGGCGGTGGCGTACGATTTTACCCCGGTTGGCCAGGCTCCAGCCGCGCTGTTTGTCATCCGCCAAACCATTTCCGATGTCGGCACGCGAGTTCCTAATCAGCCGCAGCACAGCACGCAGGGAGTCAGCGTTGCCTATTGGCAAGAGCAGGAACACTTATTTGTCTTTGTGGCGGCAGGGCCCGCCTTGCGTTACCAGCAATTCTTTAGCCCTGCTCGGGAAATCGTGGCCTAATCGCCGCGTCAACTTTTCCGCCTGTTCGTGCTTGTTAAGCCCGGAAAATACGGCATACCATTTGCTGCATGTTCACTGGCACTCTCTGTCGTGCGCGATTTTTTGCCAAAAACACGCTTGAAATATTTTTGCGTATTTCATTCCTTCGTGAAGGTTTGTGCCATGCCCAACGCATTGCTGATTTACTTGCAAGATCATCTGGCTGGGTCAGAATTTGCCGTCAGTCTATTGAGCGATCTGGCCAAGCAAACTTCTCATCAACGCTTGGCTGAGTTTTCCCAGACGCTACTGACGGAAATAGAAAGCGACCGGATTGTCTTGCAAAACTTGATCGAAGAACAACAAGGTTCGACGAATACATTAAAAAACACCCTGGCCTGGTTTACACAAAAACTAGGTCAATTCAAACTGAATCTGGATGAAACCCATGGGCAATTCGAGGCCCTGGAACTGCTCTCGTTGGGGATTACCGGCAAATTGGCCTTGTGGACCGCGCTCGAAAAAGTCCCCGGCATGATCACGCACCTGCATCCGACACATTTGATGAACTTGCAGTCGCGGGCAAGGGATCAATTTACCCAGGTAGAACAGTTTCGCCTGCAGTTAGCGGTGGCGGCGCTCAACGAAAGTTAACGGCAGTCGCGAATGAGCCGGGCCATTGGCCCTGCCATTTGTCATTTTCCCTTTACCGAGGAGCGGATGGGGAATCTAAGGCAACGAGGTAGCGTCATCCGTAAACAAACCATTCATACTGGGTGCCATCACAAATCGCTAGCCGCGCTACGTTTAGCTAGAAAGCGTATTACTTCTCCACTGGCTCTAGGCCCACTTGCAATTGCGCGACGCCATCAATTTCAAAATGTTCCACCCGAACCGTGTGCTCTCCGTTTTCCAGCGTGATTTCTTGATCATGGGCGGTTGGGACATGCCATGTCCAATCGTCAATCACCAGTTTTTCATCCACCCAAACGCGGATGCCGTCATCCGATACGGTTTTGAGGAGGTAAGTTCCTGCGGGGAGGTCGATCTTGGTCGTGGCGACGGTGCCAAAGCGGTCACCGGGAAGATTAGGCCCCAGCGTCCCGGCCCCCCAGGAGTAATTCACGCGATCGATTTGCTGTTCCGATATCGGTTTGCCAGCAATCAACGCTCTCCAGGCGGGCAGATCATGCCGCGGGTCGGCAGTCCACTGGAAAAACTTGACATCCCAGGTCGTCCAGACCAGCGTGCCGACGGCGGTCAACTCTTGACCATTAATGTCAATCGTGACCGTAAAGGGATGCACGCCTGGTTCTGTCGCCTGGACGGTCAGCTTACCGGGAACTGTCCCCTGGGTGGCCGAGAGCCGGACTTGGCCCGTGTGGCTTTTCACGGCAAATTCGCCGGTTGTACCCAATAGTTGCAAATCCAAGGTCGCGCTGCCGACGCCATTAGTGGGAAAAATCATCGGTCGCATGTGATCATACGGCCCCCATTCGGTCATCAAAATTTTGTCCCGTCCGCGCAACTTTGCCCTAGCTCCCACGGGGCGGGTCTCGCCCAGGGGCTCGGCGGCGATTTTAATTTGCGGGACTTCCGGAGGTTCCTCCACTTTAGACTGATCTCCCGCGTCGATTTCCCGTTTGACGTTTTTAAAGGTATTGTGGCCAACGCCGGTCCGGGTTTCTCCCCGCAGTTGAATCGCCAGGTCATCCCCGTCAAACGAATTATGGGCGATCACATTTCCGGTGCTGGCGGGTTGGTTGGCCTGGCCCCACGGTTTTTTGAGAAAGTCGGGATTGGCCGGTCCCCACAGGTGGACGCCGGCTTTATTTTTTTCAAAGCGATTGCGGACGATAAGATTATTTTTACCGGAATCGATATTCACCCCGCCCCGTTCCAGTCCGTAACCAAACTCGCCATTGCCATGAAAATCATTGGCCGCGATGTAAGAGTCCTGGCTGTATCCCCCCCACAGGCCGCAGATCGCGTTCTCCACCACGCGGTTCCCCACATATTGATTTCCAAAACTGAACGTCATTTCGATGCCGTGCGCGCTGGCATAGGAAAAGTCGTTATTCATGATCAAATTGTCATTGCAACCACGACGCTTAAAGTCAAAATCCGGTGGCACGGGGGTCTCACCCAGGGCTTCCTTGCCGGCAAAGCCAAACAATCCGTCGCCGCCGTGCGTGGCGGAATTCTCGATAATGATATTGCGGTTGTTTTGCTCAAAGAGCAATATTCCCGCCGAATCCTGGCCGCGATTATAAATGCCGTGGCTGTAACCACGTATGCAAAAGTCAAGCGAGTTGCGGGAGATGAGATTGTCGTTGCATTTCCACATTGCCAGTCCCCAGCCGGATAAAAACGAACAATCATTGTCGTAAATTTTTGAATTGCTGACGTTAACCAGCACGATACCGTTTTGGCCATGCCGGGCCGTTACCCGCCGAATGACGGCTCGATCACAGTCCCGCAAATACACTCCCGCGCCAAAGTCGCGCAGCCAGCGGTCGTCGGGATTATCATGGGCAAACAGCCAATCCCCCCCATCCTCGGCCGCGGGGGTAGAGCGCAGCCGCTGTTGCCAGTTTCCCCCGACATCCAGGTTTTCCAGTGTGAGACCGGGACAGTTTATCGCCACAACGGCGGCCTTGTAGCCATGAATTTTGGCATTGCGCAGGGTGATGTTTTTTCCTCGCAGGATGACGCCATGCCCTTGATACTCATTCGGTGGCGTATTTCCCGTGGCCCCGTTTAACGTGGCCCCTTGAAAGTCAACCACCAAATCATCCCCGACGATTTGTATCGCTCCATGTCCTGACGCGTCGGCAAGGGTGTACTCTCCCGGCGCAATCTGGGCAGAAGATTTGATGAGCTGGCCATTCCCTGAAAGCGTGACATCCGCGGCGCGGGCCAGATCGCCCATAAGCCCACAACCAATAATCCCGCAAACCAGCGCATAACTCGCAATGAGTATTCGGCAATTTGTCATCGCTGTAACTCGCGTGAAGGGAAGAAACATTTAGAAACCTAATGCACACGAAAGAGGGTAAGAAACGCCGCTTATCCCGTACGGGGAAATTTTTGCCGTAGATCGGCAATGATGGCCCGGGGGACAAACTGGCACAACTCGGCGTCATCCGCCAGCGGCGTGATTTGCTTTAATAGCGAGCTACTGATATGCGAAAATTCATCGTCGGCCATCAGAAAGATCGTTTCGATGCCGGCGTCGAGCTTGCGATTCGCCAGTGTCATGGTGAATTCGCTTTCGATATCAGTCAACGAGCGAATCCCCCGCAGCATGACCCGCGCGCCGACTTCGCGGATAAATTTAACCGTCAAACCGGTATAGGATCGCACACTGACATTTACCAGGTGGGGAATCGCCTTTTGCACCAATTCCAGCCGTTCCTCCGGAGTAAACAACGACTGCTTTTCAATATTGACGCCAATCCCCACAATCAGTTGATCCACCAGCTTGCTAGCCCGTTCAATAATATTTAAATGGCCCAGAGTAATGGGGTCAAACGAGCCCGTATAAACAGCCAGACGGGGAGAATTGGACATAACGGCTAAAAAAATAGATAAAGGAGATAAAATTGTGGCGAATCGAAATTATCGCCTGCCCCAGGCGATGCCGCAACTCAGCCTACCGCTGTTTTTATACCGCGTAAAGCCACTTAACCTTGTAGTCCGGAACTGTGGTGGGAAATTCCAAAATTCTGGCTAATTGTGCTATAGGAAGCAGTCTCGGAATTCTGGCGAAACCCGCTACATGCTATTCCAGAATTCTAGCGAATTCCGCTACTCTATTTTATCACCCTTGCCGCCGTGCAAATTCCAGCCCGGAAAGCAGCTTCTCCAGATCCGACTCGTCATTATAGGCATGGGGACTAGCGCGCAGCTTTCCTGCGCGGGTGCTAAGCGCCACGCCCGCTGACAGACACGCCGCGCGGACCTGCATTGGATCGCAGCTAGGAATTTCAAAGCTGACAATCCCCGAAGCGTGCTCCCGCTGTTCCCTGACAGAACAAATCACCGCACCGCTTTGACGCAACCGTTCCACCAACTCGTCCGTATAGTCCAGCACTCGCTGGGCTATGTTGTCAATTCCGATTTCCAACAGCAGTTCCACGCTGGCCCCCAAGCCCAAGAAGCCCGCCATGTTCAGCGAGCCTCCCTCATATCGCGCCGCTGTGGGGAGCCACTCGGGATTGATGCGCGTAAAGTCGTTCCCCTGGACCACGCTATTCCACCCCACGCCGATGGGCCGCAATTGATCCAACAAATTGTCCGACAGATAGCAATAACCCGCTCCTTCCGGACCCAATAGCCATTTGTGGCCATCCGCGGCGAGCGCATCAACCGGAATCTGCGCCACATCCAGCGGAAAGACCCCCAACCCCTGGATCGCATCCAAAAACACGAGCGCCCCGCGCACATGGATTTGCTCTACCGCTGCCGCCACATCGGTCCGCCAGCCATGTGCGTAACCCACCCAACTCAGACTGACAAGTCTGGTTTTGGAATCCACAGCCGCCAGTAACTTCGCTAAATCCAACGTGCCGGGTGGCATTTCGACCCGGCGGGTTTCGACGCCTCGAGCCGTCAGGTTGAGAAACGCGTACTGGTTGGATGGAAACTCATCTGCGGGAAAAACCACATTGTCACCCGCTCGCCAATCCAACCCTTCGGCCACTAAGCTAATCCCCCAGGTCGTGTTGGGGACTAGGGTCACATTTTGCGGTTTTGCCCCGATTAGCCGAGCCCCGGCGGCACGGCAACGCTCCACGCTAGCTTTCCATTGGGGCCAAACGGTGTCTCCCGCCGCCGCAGCCTCCCCCAGCCATTTTTTCACGGCGTGCAAACCCGGCCCCGACAACGGCCCCACCGCCGCATGGTCAAAATAGGCCCAATTGTCGCAAATGGGCATATTTTTACGAAAATCGCGGTAAATCTGACTCGTGTTGGTGAATGGAAACATATTTATTCCTCTTTTGGTTGGTGATTTGCAGGGTTGGCTCATCCTGATTGATCCATACACCCCAAAACCACAAATTAACCGTCGTCCCGCTCATTTCGCCGGAAATCATTCACCTTACAGCACTTACGCAAAAAAAACTCCAACTTCTACCGCGTCAAGCCTTGACGGTTGTGCCGCTGTTAAGCATGATGCCAATTCTTCATGGGAGCTAATTTCAGCGAAAAAAGCCCTCTTCCAGGTTATTGGTAGCAGGTTTTCCCATTTAAGCTATATTAAATAGCTTTACGCGCGTACTAACGGGACAATTTTGGGAAGCAGTGCATGGCCAAGGGGTTCGCTATTTTTGGAATGCTGGTCGCAGGGCTTTTCCTGGTCATTTTTACCATGGATTTAGCCGCGGGCATCCCCTTTGGCGGTGAAAGCACACTCACCGACTCTTTTTTTATCGTGGCTAGCCTAGCCCTAGGCTATATGGGCTGGCTAAGTTATCGCGAACAAAGTTAACAACTGGCAATTATCGCTTGCCTAAACTTCATGAACAACGCAAGCAACCCAAAGCGCGCAGTTTCTGCAACCACTCCATACCTTCGCTTTTATAGTCTACTCATTCTTTGCTGGATAACAGCCAGCATGGCTGACTCCCTTCTGGCTAGGGCTGATCAATCCGCAGACAGCGCCCAGCAATTTACCTTGGCGGGCTATCTGACTCCGGATGAATTTGACGCCGCCGTGGCGGAACTGGCAAAAAGCCCCGGTGTCAAAGTTACCTCTCTGGCCAAAACCGCAACCGGACGCGATGTCTGGCTCTTTACCCTGGGCGAAGAAGACCCCGCCCACAAGCCCGCCATTTTGATCGTGGGCAGTGCCGAACCCGCGGACCTGGCGGGAGGCGAACTGGCCCTGCGCATGGTGCGTGGGTGGGCGGCTGGGCTTCCTCAGGCTACCGATGCGGCAACTGCCTCACCCGCATTGGATGAGCCAAAAAAAGAACCGGCCCAGAAAACGCATGACGCCAAACAGCTTGATCCCGCACAAAAAGCCACCCCGGCAAACGACCTGTTACAGCGGGTGACGATCTATTGCATCCCGCGCCCATCGCCGGACGCCACGGCCAAATTTTGGAATCAACCGCTACAACCTCCACAAGGGAATAGCCGCGTTACCGATGATGACCGCGATGGCCAAACCGGCGAGGACCCCGCCAATGACCTCAATGGCGACGGCCTGATCACACAAATGCGCGTCAGCGACCCGGCGGGCAAGTATGCCGTCCACCCGGACGACCCACGCGTGCTGATCGAAATCAAACCGCAAGACAACGAACGTGGAGCTTATACGCTTTATACCGAGGGACGCGACGACGATCAGGACGAAAGTTTTAACGAGGACGGCAGCGCTGGCGTGGCCTTTTCCCGCAACTTCACGCACAAATATCCCTTCTTTCAAATAGCCGCCGGTCCCCATCAAGTCAGCGAGCCCGAAACGCGGGCGATTGCCGACTTTTGCTTTGACCATCAAAACATCACCGCGATTTACAGTTTTTCCAGTCAGGAAAATCTGTTTCATCCCTGGAAGCCCGGTGATGATCCGGGGAAAATCAAAACCCGCATTGCCGCCGCCGACGCCCCCTTGGTGGAACATCTGGCCGAAAAGTACCGCCAGTTGCATGGCGGAAAAAATCCCCCGCCCGCCGCCAACGGCGCTGGGTCCTTTGCCGATTGGGCCTACTTTCATTATGGTCGCTGGTCGTTTGCGCCCCGCGCCTGGTGGATTCCTCCCCAAGAAAAACCGACAGCCAAACCGGCGGAAAAAGCCGCCGCGCCCGAAGCCAAAGCGGCGGAACAACCCAGCCCACAACAGTCCGGCACAGAAAAGCCCCCGACCGAGCAACCCCCGGCGGAATCAACTGCTTCCCCGCCAGAGACCCCGCCGGCACAACAAACAACCGATCCCGAGCAACCTTCCGTAAAATCAGATAAGGCAGCCGCGACCGCATCAACACCCACTAACCCGAACAAAACTCCTCTGCAACCCGGAGATCGCGGAGCCGACCAGCTCAACGCCCTGCGCTGGCTGGAGCATCACCAACGCGTGGGTTTTGTTCCCTGGACCAAAATCGACCATCCCGACTTTCCAGGCCAGACGGTCGAAATCGGGGGCTTTCATCCCTTGGTGATGACCACCCCCCCCAGCGCGGAACTAGACGCCCTAGCCGCCCAGCATCGCCAATTTATCGAGGAACTGGCCCAGGCGCTTCCCCGTTTGCGGATCGACTCCGCCGTCGCCGAACCACTGGGCGGGGGAATTTTTCGTATCCAGGTCAAGCTGCTGAATACCGGATATCTGCCCACGATGAGTGCGATGGGCGAAACGACCGATCAGGTGCCGCCACTTACGTTTGCCTGGCAGGATGTGCCGGCGGAGACGCTATGGCTGCAGGGGACGGGGCGCGGATTTGTGGAACGACTGACCGGGACCAACGGCCAGACCAAGCTGGAATGGCTGATTCGGGTACCCAAGCTCCCCGCCAGCCCGCGTTTGCGGATCGGCTCACCCGCCACCGGCTGGGTGGAGCAGAGCCTGGACCTGAAATAGGTGTCTGTTGAGGTTTTTGGTTGCTGGATTTTGGTATTTGGTTGCTGGTTTATGGTATTTGTTTAGCCGCGACGCGCAGCGGAGCGCGGTTCCTCGTAGCGGCGAGTTCTACTCGCCATTCAGGCCGTAGCGGCGACGTTCCGTCGCCGTTCTAGTATTTGGTTGCTGGTTTATGGTTTCTTTGCTTTTCTGCCGCGAAGCGGTTGCAGCACATAGCCCCGGGTTGGAGCGCAGCGACTACCCGGGGGGAATGGAAAAACTACCCCTTGTCTCGTTTAGCCGCGACGCGCAGCGGAGCGCGGTATTTGAAATTTGTTTAGCCGCGCAGCGGCGTCAGAAATTTAGCCGGGGATGCAAACCCCCGGATCGCTAGTCGTGTTTGATTGCAAAGCCGCGCAGCGGCGAAGGACAACTGCGGGTAGCCCAGGTGATTCGCAAGGGTACCCAAGGAACTTGTTCCTTGGCCGCGCAGCGGCAAGAAGCATTTCTTCAAATATTTCCATTATATCCATGTGGGCTTCTTGTGCTACGCACACTGGAACAAGTTCCAGTGCAAGCCGTCGATTGGCGGTAATTCCGCAAAAAATAAGAAAAGCTCCCCGTGCCACACCCTTTCCGAACCGATTCTCTGTTTGGGGATGTTTCTAACTCCTGATTCAGTCAGTACTTGTATAGTTCGAGTCTGATTTGGTGGCTAATGCCGAAGCCGACGGGTTACAAAACTGCACAGGCGGATTAACAGCGATGACCCTTAGGCGGCTAGCGAGGAAAATTGCGTATCGGGTTGCGTGTGCGGTGGTATGTTTGCAAATTCTTCATGATCTGGCAGCGAATAACAGCGTTCCCACCTCGTCAGTCTTACGATTTGTCAGATTCGATTGCGTCATTTTGGGGTTGCACTATTTTTGGCACAGGGCGGCCAAAGCGTAAGCATTCGTAGAGTCTGCGATAGCGACCCTCCATTTCGCACTGCCTGCGAGCAAGAAGTTCTTTGTCGTTAAAATCAGCCACAAATGCCGTTGCATCCGGCCGAAAATTGGCTGGAACAATATCCCGTTCGAAATGATTTATCAATAAAGTGACAAGTCTGTAATCCATGTTTCTAACGCAGCATTCGTATACGCTTGGATCCTCCAAAAGGATTCTCTCTACTACATTCGGGCAGAGCTCATCGTCGGTGAGCAATTCCCTTAAGTAAGCAGTGAAAAACTTGGCGATTTGCTTTTCTAACTGATCAGCTTGTGACGCACCAGACATGAGACAAATCCTTGTGGTATGGCCATGAACATTAGGTTTAATAGGGCCTGACGTTGATGATAGTGTTGGAGCCAGCCATTCTCGTATGAAAGGAAGTTTCCAGTTGGTTGTAGGTTCCCCGTGCGGAATCTGTGACGTTTACCCAGGTTTTTCGGGTGCTTATCTCGGAGAATGCTGTATTAACATTTACCCAATGGTTTCCATCAACATGCGCTATCACGGACCCCATGGTTTGGGCCTTGTAGAAATCATCCAAGCTTGGGCGAAGCGACACCGCAAACGCCGCATCGGTAGAATTGTTGATAAGTGTGGTCAGCTCACTGCGATTCAAGCCACCTGAACGCATACTGTTTCGCAAAGCTAACGGAACTGTAAGCGTATGCGGCACATTCAAGTCTTTCATCGCATTACTTGCGCAATAAAGCCCGCAAGTCCCATCAAGTTTTTGCAGTCTCGACGGAACGAAATCCTTTACGTCATGTAGACCAGTAATCCCTGGTGCAACTCGTGCGCCGCCCACAACGGAGCGCGATCCGGCAATCTCTTTGAACGGCCCGGCGAGCGTCGTCGCGGTCTCATCCACCTTCCCTGCCGCCCGGAAGCTTGCCGTGTTCCCCCCCAGGCCAAAAAGGCCAGCGATCATCTGCACGCTGTTTTGCAGCGAGAATCCATCATTAGTATACGCGTCATAACCGCCTCGGCCAACACCAACCACGTTCCCCAACGTGTCAAAATAGTTCGCTCCCTTTGCCACGTAAGCTAACTTTGACCCCTGCGCGACGCCGGTCAGCGCCGCCAGGCCCAGTTCCGTCGAAACCCTGGCCAACCCCTCGGAAAACGCATAACCCGCTTCCAGGTCGGCTTTATCGACCGGAAGCAACCGGCCCCCCTCCACAAAACCCAGCGTGGCCGTTGAGACCAGGGCTTGGAATCCGCCATTTACCACGGCCTTACCGCCGGTTAATGAATAGCCTGTCCTACTTGCTCATTCTGCACAAAATTTCATCTCCGCTCAGGTCGAATTACATCAAAGCTTGGCATGATGGTCTCGAATATATGGCCACATTTCTTGCAGCGGTACCGAGGTACATTTCCAAGTTCCGGAACAAGTCCTAAGAATTCGTACTCATTTGATTTATGATCCTCGTTGCATTCCGCGCAGAAAATGATGGTTGACTCAAAATTGTTTGTCATCGAAGTCCTCCTCCAAGGTTGGGTGCCCAAGTAGTTGGTGGCACTGGAATGTGTGAATAGTTTTATTAACGTGTGCCCAAATCTCTTTATCGGCGGGGTGGCACTGACGAACTACCCTCTTTCTTATTCTAGCTTTGCCCAGTTCTTGCTGACAGCCATTTCCGTGCACCTCCAGGAACAACCAAACAACTTGGCCATTTTGTGAAGCCGTCGTGTGCCACTGGTGGAACACCAGTGCCGAGACGGGAACTTGATGATTCGAAACGGCTGGCACTTCGGAAAAAGTCGTGAGTAAGAATTCCTAAGCTATTGGGGATCGCACACCCTGTGGCAAGCACTGGCAAAATGCCAGTGGCACCCAACGTTACTTCATCATGGATAAGTCTGGTGCAAGGAAATGGAACCAGCAAGAGTAAGGCTAAAGCTTGCTGAAAAAGTTCACTTCAACGGTGCCACCCCGCCGATTCACGAAGGGATGTGTCGGGTGCCGCCGCACGGCAAAGATCGTCGGCAATCAACCCGCAATAACAGAACGCCCGTTTGCCGCTCCGCTTAACAGACACGAAACTCACGCACTTCCGCAGCCACGCCACGCTCCGACCAATCACAAAAACACTGTCCGTCCACTGTCCCGCCACACCACGGCAGGTTGCCAAAAAATGAACTTTAAGGCAACTCCGGGGCGCTCGTTGTCTTCCCATAAATCAAACAGCAAAAAATATCCAACCGCTCCCTTGACACCAGACACTCTTTCAGGGATGGGCTACCCCGCTACCCGCTACCCCGCTGGTATGTTCGACAGAATAGGAGTACCTTCAGAATGAAGACGAATCTTAATAGATTCGGCCAATACATCGTCTTCGATTATTAAACCACACGCAGTTTTTTTGTCGTAAATAACGCATGTTGCAACATCCGTAGAATCATCGTTACCGGTCTGGATAAGCACATATCGACCGGTTTTGTCGATGAATAGATACTCGTAATCTTCAAACTTTTCTCTTTGCATTATGGCGACACCCGATTAATTGAACTGCTAAATTTGAATGGATCACCATCGAGTGGAACTACTGTAGAGTATCTCTGCGGATTTCCATTTTTCTGCATTAATTGCAACCACAGCATATCGTCCTTGCTTGCATGCTGAGCGTAACCAGCAGGGTGAGTATGCGAAATCCACCGATAGTTGCCATTTGCTGGGAACCATACTTTTGCATGATCTCCCGAGAAGAGAAGATAGCGTCCTCCTCCACCATTTCTACCAGCACCTGTTTCGTAGATTAGCGCGAACTCTCTTCCGTGCGCCAATTGCAATCCTTCCATTTCAGTATTGGTAAGTCTTCGGCCTACCTGCATACCAGTACGCCCCGGTAAAGCTGCAGCATCAACTACAACATCTCCAGTCGCAGATGACCATACTTTTAACGAACCGCCTCCCAAATTCCCGAGGCCACCAGTTGCTCTTGCTCCTCCAGCTGGAGAAGTTACCCCACCTCCTGGCAGAGCCGCTTTGACCGGGCTAGCAATACTCATGGCCGTCGTGACGAGTTCCACAGTCCCGACGACACCTTGCAGTATTCTACCCGACGTTGAGAGTTTTGTGAACTGAAAATTCTCGTTGGCATCCATCTGGTAGGTGCTGCCGGAGTACGCCCCATTCCAGATTTTCCCCAGGCCCACCTGATTTCCCACGGCGTTACCCGTGGCGCCGTAGAAAGCCTCTTCCCTGGAGTGCCCATTGCGAACGAGTTCCTCATACATGACCCCAGCTTCCCGTGTAGTGTGGGCAGCGCTTTTAAGCGAATTCCCAACACTCGCAACTATGCTACTCGGCGTGGGTTGTTCCATGCCAAAATGGGAACTCACGGCAAACGCGGGATTCACTGTCCGCATGTAATTCGACGAAACCGTGTCCGCGATGCCGAACAGAGGGTTGTTCGAGAATTGCTTGACGTTATCGCCAACGGAATTCAAAAAGTTGGAAGTACTGTGCGTTAATCGCCACGTATTGTAATCAAAACTGGCGTTTGCATGATCGACACGAATTTTTTCCAGCCATACTTCACGTTCTTGCTGGGCACGATAGGTGCGCAATTCCGCTTGTAGCTTCGTCTCTGGTGGATTCAGGAAATCGTTGAGTCTGCTATTTTGAAAATCTTGATAACTGACCCAGCGGTGAACGGAACTGTAAGCATCGTTCCCCACCAAATTGTTGACCAAGGAATTGAGTGCATTGGGATTTCCGCGCGGAGCATAACTATCCCCTTCCAAGGCAAACTGAAATGCCAAGTTGCCGGCGCTTCCGCCCCCCAGGCGCTGCGTCGCCAGGCCGCTCGGGTCAATCGCGTTGACCGGGTTGTTCCCCGCGTAGCGGTACAGGTTGGTATCCGCCAGCGCGGGGTCCTCACCCAGGAACCGGCCCGTCCGCGGGTCATAATACCGGGCCCGGTGGTGCTGCAGGCCCGTCTCGATGTCGAACACCGCCCCCGTGAACGCGAACAGCGTGTCGTGGGCGGGGTCGGAACTGCTTTCCGCCGCCAGCCGCCCAAAGGAGTCGTAGCGTTTGTGGTTGAGGAGGGCGCGGGTCAGGCTGTCAACGATGTCGCGGATCGAGTTTTCATGATCGCCGAGCGTCCAGCGGAATTTTCCGCCGGTGCCCCCCGAAAAATCCTCATCGGCGAGGATTTGATCGACGAGCGGGCCGCGGAGGTAGCGGTGTTGGATGGCGGAAAGATTTGAAAAACGCTTCCCGCCGCTCCGTGGCCCAGGAACAAGTTTCTGCAGCTACTTGTCGGATCGAGATCCGACCTACAAACGCGAATTTTTAGAAGATTTCCCGCCCCAACCCTTGACAGTGTACCTTTGTTTAGTTATGGTGGAAAAACTGCACAGATAGTGGGCAAGGTGATTTTCGATTTGGTATGCTGGGGTTTTAGGGTTCTAGGGTTTTGGCAAATCTGTGTTCCTTTACCGTAGCCGCGTATGCATCGGCAAATGATAAAATTTTGTGATAATGCCCCTTGGCGGACTGCTTTTAATCGGCAGGCGGGCAATACTTTGTTCAGGAATGGCAGGCAGTGTACGGGTTTAGTAATGGTTGGAATTTTGTTGCTATCCCTAGCGGGGTGCAGTTGCTCGCCGGACCCCGCCACGTTGGCCGCGGAAGAGGCCAAGCAAAAAGAAGAGGAAGCCCGCCGTCAAAATAAAATTCCCCCGTTTGATCCGGTGCAACTGGACATTCTGCCGCAGGTGGCCGACCAATCCCAGAGGGAACAACAAAAGCGTTCCAATAAGGGGAAGGACTCTTTACCGGCGCGCGACGCGCCGGATGGAATCTCGAGCGACGTGGAGTTGCTCTTTGGCCCAATGGCCCCGCTGCGAAATTACGTAAAGCCGCGGCATTGGTCCGCCGTGCAGGAACGCCGCAAAGCCAACGATGAGGACGTACCCGCCGGCGAATTGCGGGCGAGTGTCCAAACCAGCGACGGGGACGCGGTCCCTTTATTGGATGTGCCGTACAGCGTGACCGCGGCCCGGCCCGTCAGCCTGGCCAAGGGAAAAGAAAAGTTTTTGGATTATTTGTTGTTCACGCCCCCCCAAAGCAACCAATTCTTACGGACCGAACTGCTAAGTTCGGTGGGGGGGCCTACCGCCAGCGAGGAAGTCCTTTCGTTGAGCAGCCTGCCGCAGCAAACTTATCTCATGTTGCTGCTGAGCACCGACCGTTCTAAATATCATTATTGGGCCGACTTAGACACGATCCGCGCGCCGGCGACCAGCGAATTGCGGTACAACTACAAATTTTCCGCCCCCGCCGTATCAAAATCCGTGCCAGTCCCGCGCCAGGTGCAAGCCTGGACAACAACCGGGGTCTTGGTCTGGGATAATATTGATCCGGCCTTGTGGAATGTGGAACAGCAAACCGCGCTAATCGATTGGCTGCACTGGGGAGGCGTCCTGGTTATCAATGGGCCAAGCGCGCTGGATAAACTTTCGGGGAGTTTTTTGGATGCCACGCCGCGGGAGTCCTACTTACCGCTCATACAGCATAAGGCGGCTCAATTAACGGCGGAGCAATTGGCGGAACTAAATGATTACTGGTCGCGACGGGACGATCCCGCGGGCCAATTTGGCATCAGCACCCCTCCCGCGCGGGAAACCACCCAGCTTAAACCGCTGATCATGGTCAAACCCTGGAGCATCGTGGATGGACAGCTGGCCGCCGAGAGCGCGTACATTCCCAATACCGCCGAAATGATCGCGGCCCGCCGAGTGGGCCGGGGGCGGGTGGTGGTAACCAAGTTTTCCTTAACCCAGCCGGAACTGCGTAATTGGCCGGGGTTTGATGGTTTTTTAAATAGTGCGCTGTTGGGGCGCGGACCGCGCGCTTTTTACGAAATACCCGGGGAACAATTTAGCAATCAGGCGTATGCGGTGGCCGCCGCCCGGCATGACGGTTTTTTGGCAAATGCGTATCGCAATTCCAAGTTGCGGTTTTTAAGTCGAGACTGGACCGAGCGCGGCTTTCCCGAAATTGGCCTGCCCGCCGGAGTGGGCAGTCTGGCGGAAGCCCGGACGGCGGTCGTCACCGCGAGAAAAATCGCATCCACAGCGCCAAAGGAACGCCCCTCGGAAAATACCGAGTCAACACCCACGGTCGTACCGCGAACCGCCGCGGATATGTCGGAATTGGTGGAAGAAGTCATCGAGGAAAACACCACGGCGCGGGGAGCCGCGGAGGACCATTCGGAACTGGCGATCCTACCGCCGCTCACGACCCCCTTGGTGGAGGAAAATTCCGCGGACGCCTTAATCAACGCCGTCCCCGCCACCACGCCCGGCAATTTTGCGCCTATTCCGGCGCGACCGCCGGGCTGGAGCGGTCCGTGGCCCCCTCCGGGCCTCCTGCAACAACCCCAAACATCCGGCGCGGCGGCACTCTCGCCCGAGCAATTTGATGATTCTCGCAATCCCCTGCAACCCGCCCCCGCCAGTTGGAATGACTATTCGATTGTATCGAATGTTGCGCGTCGGGCTTTGGGCGAAGCGGCGGGTATAAAAATACCTGGTTTACAGTTTGTCGTTGGGACACTGCTGGTTTATTTGGCCATTTTAGTGTTTGTAAATTACGGCATCTTCCGGGTGCTGGGGCGGGTTGAGTACGCCTGGCTGGCGGCGCCGCTGATAGCCATTGGCGGCTCGGTGGCGGTGATCCGGCTGGCGCAGTTGGATATTGGCTTTGTCCGTTCCCAAACCGAAGTCGCAATCCTGGAATGCCATGCAAATTACCCCCGCGCGCATTTGACACGTTACACCGCCTTATATTCCTCTTTGACCACTAGCTATGAATTGACGTTGGCGGAAAGCTCCGCGGTGTCATTGCCGTTTCCCACCCGACCGGCGAACACGGGCAATCCGTCCAACAACCGTGCCGCCACGCCTGTCGATTTTTGGCAGCGGGACAAAGAACACTCGCTAAATGGTTTTTTAGTTAGCTCCAACAGCATGTCGATGGCCCACAGCGAACAAATGCTGGACCTGGGAGGGGTGATCGAGTATGAACCCCGCGCGGAGAATCGTTGGGCGGTGCGCAATAAAACCACGCAAATTCTCAAGGACGCGGCGATTGTCATGCGGCGGGAGGATGGCGTGTTGGCGGGTGGTTGGATTGGGGAGTTACGCGCGGGGGAAGGCACCACCGTGGATCTGGCTCCGCTGGAACCATCTAGCCTAAATTTGCCCCTCTTTTCCGGCTGGCAAAAGCATTATTTGAATGGAGCTGACAACCCTGATCCCGCAACCACGACGCGGATAACATCACTGTCGAGTGGAGAAGCGGTAAAACCGCCGCGCCGCGACAAATTGCAGGAAGCCGCTGCCAGTGGCAATAACCCACCACCTTCTCCGGTTAAATCGTCCACGGCCACGGGGCCTATCGTCCCCATACAAGAACTCTTGGGGGTGGTTAGTTCACCCGCAACAATTTCTTGCAATGAGGCACGGCTGGTATGCCTGATTCCCCAGCAAGTGGGGGGAATGTCGATCACTCCCGCCACGGCGAATAGCGAACATTCTATCACGCTCATGGTGGTGCATTTACAAACAGGCACATTATGGAACCACCTGCGCGATTATAATACTCGGCAGGACGTTATGCGTCCGGCGTTAAGATCGCTTTTGGACGTTCAACTTAGTGATTAGGCGGTGTATGCCAGAACACAACTTGCCCACAACCAACGCCCTCCCCGTTGCGGAACTCGCCAGCGGCGCGCCTGTCCCCGGTTTTCCGGCGGATGCCCGTCGTCCCGCCGGTGCTTCAGCGGCCAATGCCGCAACCTTGCCAACGGGGGCTACCAGCGGCCAGGCGACTCCCGCGCAGCCGATGATTAAAATCACCAATTTCTCCAAACATTACGGGGAATTTGTCGCGGTTCAAAATATGAATATGACCATTGCCAAAGGGGAATTGTTTGGCTTTATTGGTCCCAATGGCGCGGGAAAAAGCACGACCATTCGCTTTTTGGCGACTCTCTTGCGCGCGACCACCGGCGAGGGATTCGTAAATGGGATCAGCGTCACCCAGGATCCGTTGGGGGTCAGGCGGTGTGTGGGCTACATGCCGGATAACTTTGGCGTGTATGATGGGATGAAGGTTTGGGAGTTTCTTGATTTTTTCGCGGTGGCTTATCAAATTCCCCGCGCGCGGCGCAAGCAGGTCATCGGCGATGTTTTGGAACTTTTGGACTTGACCCATAAGCGGGATGACTATGTTAACGGCCTGTCGCGGGGGATGAAGCAGCGCCTGTGCGTGGCAAAAACCCTGGTGCATGATCCACCGCTGCTTATTTTGGACGAACCCAGCAGCGGCCTGGACCCGCGCGCCCGGATGGAATTTAAGGCGCTGTTAAAGGAACTGCGCCGCATGGGCAAGACAATCCTGATTAGCAGCCACATCCTCAGTGAATTGGCCGACACCTGCACATCCATCGGCATTGTCGAGCGCGGGCAGTTGCTCTTGCAGGGACCGATAGAAGAGGTTTATCGCCGGATACGCCGCAATCGCGTGATAGAAATCAAACTGCACGAAGACGCGCTGCAGGTGGCGCTGAATGTTTTGCGGAATCATCCGGCAATTCGCAATGTGGAGGCGGCCCGCGACCGAATCACCGTGGAACTAGAGGGGGGGGATGAAACCGTCGCCGCCCTGCATGATCAGTTGGTCCTGCATCGCGTGCGGATCCGCAGTTTTTATGATAAGGACCCAACCCTGGAAGATGTCTTTATGCTGGTGACAAAAGGCTTAGTGGCCTAGAAAAATCGCGAATGTCTGCGGCAGCAGGGCATCAGCGGTCGGGGCAATCGTTATTTCAGGTTGGTTATTGCACTTTGACAGTTTTTTCCGCCACGCCCCCTTTGACGCTTTGGACCCGCACGTTGCCCGGTCCTGATCCCTGGATAATCCACTTGATATACCGCGCGCCTTTCCCCGGTAAATTGGGCAGGCGGACTTCGCGCGGGTTTTTGCGGGTGGTTCGCGGCTTTTCAAAAAAAGGCTCTTCGCTCCATTGGCTAGCCAGAACCGTCAGGTTGTCGCCGGATAACGTTACTTTATCCGGCGGATTAATGTTATGCTTAACGTCCACCGCCGCATGCGTGGGAATGAGCTTTTCATTGATGATGACTGCTGTGACTTCATACAGCGGTTGATCCGTTTTTTCCGCGGTCAGTGCTTTACTAACGGCGGATTGAATGGCGACCCGGGGCATTTGGTCGGCATGATACAGCGTAAACGCCATATTCCGGTGGCATTCTTCCTCTAACAAAAAGGAGGGAGGCTGCCGCACCCAATTCTTTTTCATCCCGCCCACTTCGATCTGGCCGTATTTGGGATGCGTCACGGTTTGCCATTTGACCAGGCCATCACCCAGCAGCAGATCTCGATTAAACTGGTGCAGCAGTTCCGGCCGCGCAAATGGTTCCCCGCCGACTTCCTTTCGCTGAAAATTAAACGGCGTGAATAACTCATTGGTAAATGTAAACACACCGTTCATTTGATGCAGCCAATCGACCGAGCCGCCGTATACTTCGTACAGATCTTCGGCAATATTAATATAGCGGTAGCCGGGGAGCATGCTTTCTCCCCGCTTGCCCAACTGGTCATAGACGGCCAGGTCCGCAGCCTCATAGCGGTCATCCCGCGCGCCCGGCCCGCGCAGGATCATGCCGCCGGTATTATGATAGCTTTGCGCTCCGGCTATGTGCGGATGACGCATGATAAACTCCGCCACCACACGGTTTTCCGGCAGGGAAAAAGGGTAGCGGTGCGCGCCGTTTTGCACATGCCGCGGCTGCCAGTTCCACGCCCAATCGCGGTTGGGATCATACCTGCCGTCGCCATCCTCATTGACCCGGCCGTCGCCATCGTCGTCGTAACCTTCCTCGCCCAACAGCGTGTATTCGCCGGGTTCATCTAGTTTTGCGGGGATTAGCAGGTCGGGAAAATCGGGATGGGGTTTTTGATTGCCATTGGGATCCCGGCGGCGCATCTGGGTAATGTGGCCATCGCCGTTTAAATCATTGGGAGGGTCCTCGTTAAATTTTCCGTCCTGGTCGTCATCCACCGGCACCTGGCCGGTGCGGGGAGTATGCGTGGTATTGGCCCGATAAAAATGCGCATCGCGCGAGTCGGGACTTAGCATGGGGCAAATATAAAAAACGCGCTCATTGACTAAGCTGGTGACGCGCTCATTGCGACCATAACTTTCAAGCAGATACCATGCGGTATACAGGGTAACTTCGGTGGCCTGGATTTCATTGGCATGAATCCCGCCATCGATCCAAAACGCAGCTTTTTCCTCGAGGGAGCCCGTCCCGGGATTGGCGATGGTCAATACCCACATTTCGCGTTTGTCAGTGGACTTTCCCAAACTGGACAAGGTGGCCAACCGCGGGTGGGCGGCGGCCAGCGCCTGCAAGATGCGGGTGGAGGCATCGTAGTCGTGATAGATATTCCAGCGTACGTCCACGCGGGGATCCGCTGGCGCGCCCGTTGGTTGATACACCGCCCGCGGTGACCCGACAGCGGTGGCGGCCGCGGAATTGGCTGATCCTACCGGGGCAGATGGCGGAGCCGCCACGTCGGCGGCTTGGGCCAGATTAGACACCAAAACCAGGGCCATAACAAACAGTGGTTGCTTTATCATTCATCCATCCCCAAAAGTTGCACATCCAGGGCGGACGAGCGGCCGCCGCATAAAAATGATCCACCGCCCGTTAACCAAACCACCAGACGGTCAGTTGCATTTTAGCAACAATGCCGCGCCGATAACCATTGCGAGCGGCCCATCCTTGGCATTTTCCAGAAAATATTACACGGCCTCCGCGTATTCCAACTGATTTTCCAGCGTTTCCTGGGTAGCCAGGTAGGGTGTGACATCTTGATCATCGGCCATGGCCACATGCAAGTCGGGATGCAGGGCCAGGTCCAGCTCTTCGTTTGCCGGATTTTCAAACGGCTGCCCATAAGGATCGATCAATCCTTGAATCTTGGGTCGGGTGGGATGCTGGGGATTAAAATCGATCACCGCCCCCTCGATGCCGTTATTTAATTTAACCAAGCTCCCCACGGGAAACGGGGGAATGATTTCAAAAAATGCTTTTTCGATGCGCGGGTCAAAGAAACCCTGGCACCAGGTTTTCATTTCGTGCAGAACGCGGACCGAAGGCTTTGCGGCGGAATAGACGCGTTTTGCCGTCGCCGCGTCGTAGACGTCGACAATGGTGGTGATGCGGCTAAAAATGGGAATTTGCTTGGCCACCAGCGGCGGCAACTCCTGGCCATTGGTGGGATCCACGCGCACGGGATAACCTTTGCCATTAAACCGCTGATGGTGGTTTAGCACGATCTGCGCCGCGCTGGCGGGGACTTGGCCCTTGACCATTTCATATCCGTAAATGGTGTGCATCTCCATGATGCGCATTTCTTCTTCCGTAAGGCGGGAAGGCTTGTTCAAGATTTCCGCCGGTATGCGCATTTTTCCCACATCATGCAAAATACAGCCCAACCCCAACAACTGGATATCCTTGGCTTCGCGCGCAGTTTTGAAACTGCGTTCCTCGATGAGATATTTTTCTAATTTTAAACCCAGCAGCAGCGCCAGATAACACACATTGGTGGAATGGGACATCAAATAATTATCATAAGATTCCAGCTTTTGCAGCAACACATTGCCGCAGGGATTTTGCTTCAGATACTGAAACAAATCGCCAATCGACGTGGTAAATTTATTGTAATCCAGCTCAAAGGCCGCTCCGCCTAGCATTTGCTCAAAGTTACGGCGCACATGCTGATAAACCTCGCGCTGATGCTCGCCCAGCCCCTCATCGATCAGGCCTTCCAAAAATTCCAAATCCCGAAACCGCACCCACACATCGGTGATGCCCAAATCGCGCAGCCGCGGAATCAGATCCGCCGGAACTTCTCGATCGCGCTGCACTAGGTACATGCGGGGATCCCCCGGCGCGGCAATAGCTCGAGCCAGGATCATGCCGGGTTGCAGTTTATGTAAAGGGACGCGCAGCATGTTAATAAATAATGCAGGCCAAATTCACGCCGATCTTCTCGCCAACTCCCGTCCAGCAAGCAATTAGCCCCGTAGTAAAAAGTAGCTTAAAGTTCCCGGACACCACCTTTTTCTTCGCAATTTACCCAAAATCTCCTCTATGGAGGGGTATCCCGCTCATGCCTGGAGTTTTGGACTATTAAAAATTCCTGTGACGAAATAATCGAAAATGGCAACAAAATTAACACAAAGTCGACTTTCAGAAGCGCCGATTTCGTGCTTAGATGGAAAAGTTGGCAAAATCCCGCAAGCAGCACCCTTTTTTCCCCAATAATTTCATCCCCATCCAGAAATCCTTTGGGCAAGGATGTTTCCCCATAGAAAACTCCACGTGGCATCCATGAGCAACCGCGGTGCAAAGAGAACATTGCTTCCCGACTGGACGATTTTGTTCGGTTTGGGTGGGTTATGCGCTTTGTCCGTGATATTATTTTGGCCCTATGTCGCTTGGCAAAATGCCGTCAGCCATACTCCCCCATCCGCGGGTAGCCAGCCGGAGCAGGCCAGGCCGTCGCCACCGACCCCCGTCGTCCCCTCTGCGCTCCAGTTAGCCGGGCCACACCTTACCTGGGCCGAGCATGCCGCCGAACAGCGACTGCAAGCGCAGCTTGAACGGATTGATCAGTTTTTTCGCCAGTCAAAAAACCACACGCCCGCGTTTGCGCGGGACGCGCTCAGCTTTAGCAGCAAATGGCGGCTGATCCTCGATTATGTCCCGGGCACGCGCGGCGACCGGCACGTGGAGTACATCCGCGAGCGGTTCAATGAACATATCTTTAGCCCGGAAGAGTTGGAAACCTTGCTCAAACAAACCATACAGGCCTACGTCCAACAATTGGATAGCCTGGATAATGAGGTGCTGGTGCGGGTGCGGGTGGACACCGCTGACTTTTCAACCACTTATCAACTGGCAACCTGGGATGAACGCCAGTTGCGGGCCGAGTATGCCGCCGCTGTCGAGAAGGTCATCCACGCCAGCCAGGCCGATTTTGCCAATACGGCCGCGGGCGAAGTTGTCTCCTTGATCGCTGGCGAGGTGCTCACGCAGGTCGCCGTCCGGCTGGGCATTTCCGCGGGCATTTTAGGGACCGGGGCAGCTGCTTCACCGTATACCCTGGGGATTGGGCTGGTGGTGGGCGTTATCATAGATCAAATTGTCTGGTGGGTGTATGATTGGACAGCCGACCCCAAGGGCGAATTGGCGCACGAACTCAATCGCAAGCTGGATGAGATTCGCCTGTTGATTATCGGCACGGAGGAGAGTCCCGCGTTAAAATCACGGCTGACCAAATACGCCAGTCAACGGGCCAATTTACGACGCGCGGCCTTATTATCACTCCTCCAGGCCAATCACCCACAACCTTAGCCTTATAATAATAATGCCCGGAGGATGAAGCTGGGATCATCCATTTTTGCACGCAATACTGACCACCATTTTTTCAGACGAGCATTTTTACCATGACCTATCATTCGCGCTTCCGCCGGTTATGGGCGCTTGCCTGGTGTTGCGGGTTGCTATGTTTTGCGACCACCGCCGGTCTGGCCAATCCCGTCAGCAAACTCGTTAGCGAGACGATGGAATATCTGGGCAAGAATTTTGCCCGCGAAGTGGCTGAGCAAGGGACCGAAACCGTGGCCAAGCGACTAGAAACGCTCTCCGCGCGGCATGGCGAGGCAGTAGTCACCGCCGCCACTCGCCGTGTCGGCCCGCGCGCGCTGCGCATTGCCGAGGAGGCCGGCGAAAATGCCCTTCCCGCGTTGACCACGCTTTCAAAATATGGCGACAACGCCCTGGCTGTCGTGACCGATTCGACCCAACTCCGATTGGTGGCCAATCTAGGTGATAACGCCGCAGCGGCCTTGGTGAAGCATGGCAACGCCGCCACGCCGGTAATATCAAAATTTGGCGGCGAAGCCGCCGAGGCGCTGGCCAAACTTTCCAGCCAAGAAGGCCGCCAACTGGCCATCATGGCCAGCGAAGGGACCCTGGCTATCATTCCCCAATCTCCGGCGGT
This sequence comes from Pirellulales bacterium, assembly GCA_033762255.1. Taxonomy (NCBI): domain Bacteria; kingdom Pseudomonadati; phylum Planctomycetota; class Planctomycetia; order Pirellulales; species Pirellulales bacterium. Next base: position 50,837 of record JANRLT010000051.1, read on the forward strand.
GCTGCGCGTCATTGGCAAATATGGCGATCGGGCGATGAACTTTGTCTGGCGCAACAAACTAACACTGGCAAGTGTGGCGGCGTGCGCGGCATTTGTCAGCAATCCCGAACCTTTCCTGGACGGGGCCAAGGACCTGTCCGTGGTGGTGGCGGAAAACGCGATCAAGCCCCTGGCCCAGGTGCCCGCTGAATTGGCCAAAGAAGCCGGCAAGTCCACGGAATGGACGATTGTGATCGTGACGGGGTTGGTCCTGTTTACCGGGTATGGTGCCTGGCGTTATTGGTTGCGGCAAGTGGTGGAGGACAATAAAATGCGTTACCAATCACCCGAAAGGGGCAAGCATTAGCTTGATTGTATCCCCGCGCTCTCCAGTACCCGCATGGTCGCCGCGGATTTATTTAGCACATAAAAATGGATGCCCGGCACGCCCGCGGCCACCAGTTCCCGCACTTGCCGCGTGGCAAACTCCACGCCAATTTCAAACTGCGCCGCTTCATCCATTCCGGCGGCGGATAACGCGGCGGCAAATTCCTCTGGCAATCGCGCCTTGCACAAACTGGCAATTCGCTGAATCTGCGCAAAATTGGTCACGGGCAAAATGCCCGGGACGATGGGCACGGTCACGCCCAACTTACGAACCTGCTCCACATAGCCAAAGTAGTCCGCGTTATCATAAAACAACTGGGTGATGACGATTTCCCCCCCCAGCGCGACCTTGTTTGACAAATTTTGCAGATCGTCGGCCGCGCTGGTGGCTTCTTGGTGAATTTCTGGATATCCAGCCACCGCGATGCCAAAACGTGGAAATTCGGTATGAATCAGATTGACCAACTCGCTGGCCCAGCACAGCCCGCCGTCTACTGCGGTAAAGCGGGTTTCCCCCTTGGGCGGATCGCCGCGTAGGGCGACAATATTAGAAATGCCGCGTGAGCCAGCCTCCGACAGGTAGGCCCGCAATTCGGCCACGGTGTTACCAACGCAGGTCAGGTGGGAGGCCACCGGCAGGCCATAACGGCGATGGACCGTCTGGCAAATATCCAACGTTTTTTCACGGGTGCTCCCCCCCGCGCCATACGTGCAAGTGACAAAGCTGGGCCGAAAGCGCATCAGTTCGTCCAGGCTGCGGTACATGGACTCTTCTCCCGCCGCCGTTTTGGGGGGAAAGAGTTCAAAAGACAAGCCAAATTTACCGGGACCGTACGCCTCGCTCAATCGCATAAACCGCTCCGCTGATGCCGTGAAGTCTGTTCACCGTATCATACGCGGTGGCCCGATTTTCGCAAAGGTGGCGCGAAAAAGCCTAAAATCGCAGCAATGTACCAAGCTAGTGCTCTGCCAAAGATTCGTTTGTGGATGATCCATAGGCAGCTACCCCACGGTCGGATTAGGAGCGGAAAAAACCGTGGGCTAGCGCCCAGCGGCTGATCTGCCTAACTCGAATCATTAACTTTGACACAGCACTCGCCCACGGTTTATGCAATTCAAACCGTGGGCGTGCATCCTACTGCTAATCAACGTAGAGCGAGGGATGTGCGGACTGGCATACGGCCATTTCACCCTATCCGTGGATATACGACTTGAGGTAGTGGTTTTCCAAGGTCAGTTCTTCGCACTGATTTTTAACCAGATCGCCGATCGAGATCATCCCCACAAGTTCGGTCCCCTCCACCACGGGTAAGTGCCGGACCCGATGCGCGGTCATCAGATGCATGGCTTCTTCAACGGTGTCATTGAGTCCGCCAGCGATTACATCGCGCGTCATGCAGTCCGCCACTTCCAACAGATGTAGCGGCGTATGCATATGAGCCAGGGCGCGCAGGATATCCCGCTCGGTGATAATCCCCTGCATCCGCGATGGCCAGGCGGGGTCCACCACGACCAGGGAGCCTATGTTATGCTGCACCAACTGCTTGACCACGTCATCCAGGCTGGCATTGGCCCGGATCGAATGCACGGCGTGCCCCTTGTTCGCTAAAATATGACGCAACTGCATGGCAACAATCTCCGCAAAGAAAAGAACACCAATCACTAGAAAAGAGTAATTACGCGCTTTGACGGCTATATCCACCAACAACCCCAGCCCGGGATGAGGTCAAATATTGGGCGCACAATCCCGTCACACACGGTTATTAATGCGCCTTCACAAGCGCGATCTTTGCCGTCAACCCGCGGATGCCTCTTATCCGTTGCCGATTGACTTGCTAAACCGGTTGGCAATTTGCAACCATTGCTGCCAGCTCAAAAGAAGTTATCTCTATCTTAGAAAGATCGCTGGTCTAAAATCAAACATATTTGGAGAAAAATTTAGCGGTTCCGCCTTGTGAAAGAATTCACAATGCAAATCATTCTCAATCCTCTCTTCACACACTTATTGGCAATCAATTGCCATGACGAGCAACCCGCCACTCATTTATCAACCGCTTGCCGTGGTAGCATCTCGGCAACCTTTAGCTCGCGGAACAAAATGTCCGTGGTGGGATCATGGCCCTGCAGGGAAAACGTCCCCGCGGCGGTCCGCAGTCCTTTGCGGGGATTGTCGTCAGGTTTGCGGGTGTCGGTCCAATCGCTGACCTGGCGACCATTCACCCAGGCGGCCATGTGCGGACCATGGGCGACAAGGGTAACCGCCGTCCATTCGCGGTCGTTGCTATTGACCAGTCGGGCATTTTGGCGGCGATAAAAGCCCCCCGTACCGCAATCGACCGGCTGCGTGCGATCACCGTTTTTATAGCCGTTTTGAATTTGACATTCGTAGCCTTGGGTAAATTCGCCCGGGATCTGGCGAAAAAAGACCCCGCTATTCAACTGGTCCCCATTGGTCTGGACCTGCCATTGCAAAACAAAATCGCCATACTTACCCGTGCTTTCCAGCATGCCGGGGCCGTTCTTGACTTGCAGTTCGCCCATAGATGTCACGCTGTACTCGCTGGCTTTACCGGGAAAGAGGGTCCAGCCGGTCAGATCCCGGCCGTTAAAGATCGGTTCTGTCCCCAGGGGGAAAAGCTTGAGGTTGCGAAAGGCAATCGGTCCGGTGTTTGCCTGAAGGGCAATCGCCCCCCGACCGAGTGGCCGGGGATCGGTATAGTCCAGCACCTGCTGGCCATCCAGTTTGACCGTGCAGCGCCCTTTGTCAAAGGTCACCTCAAAGCGATGCCACTGGTCATCGGTGGCGGGTCCGTGGGGGGAATGGCTGAGGTCGCTTTTTTGCCGTTGAACCAGGCTGCCGGTGGGAAAAGGGCTAACCTCCGGCGCTGCAATGTTTAGCTCATAGCAGTCCACGGCGGGACTGGTCGGTTTGGCCACGGTGCGCAAAAAAATGCCGCTATTGGTGGTTTCGGCCGCGCGAAATTCCGCGGAAAGCTGAAAATCGCCATAGTCGGTGGTCGTCACTAAAAAGCCGGGCTGCGCGCCGGAACTGCGGATTTCACCAGCGACGACTTCCCACTTGGCGTCGCCGCTGGCGTACCATCCATAAGGAAGCGGCTGGTCGGGACCGGCGGACTCGCCATCAAAGAGCAAAATCCAGCCCGCTTGGATTTCAGCGGGGGAGAGTTGATTTTGCAGCCCGGCGGGTTGTTGCCTGGCGATGGCGCCGTTAAGCCAAAAGAGTAAGGTACCTAGTAAGGCGAGAAAGGTAATCGCGATGCATTTTTCACTTGGAGTGGCGGCGCGATTGGATGTTTGGCGTTGTGGCATTGTGATAAAAAATAATTGTTCGGTGTTTTCTTGGTTAACCCACATGTCATTAACAATTGTTGATATGATACAAAAATGATTTAGATTTTGCCATTCGTTGCGGAATTTTCCGGCATATTGTTTCTTTAATCGCATGCGCTTCACTGAACTTGTCATTCTGCTCCCTTGCCACAGCCTCGAAGATTTTCCGTTGTACCATACGGGCGATGACGCCAGCGGACTCCTGGCCGCGTGGTCGGCCCTCTGGCATCCGGTTCTCTTAGCGCAAGCACAAAAACTCCCCACTTGGGCCCGCTGTGATGACCCGCCCCAGGATACTACGGGCAAGCTCTTGCTCTTGCCTGGAACCTTTGGATGTGACCTGCCCAGTGATTATGCCGCGCAAGTGGCGGAGCAGGGGGGCGTGCTGATCATCGGGGGGCCGGATCGCACTGAAATCCTGAACCAGATTTTTAAGTATAACCTTGCCACCGGGCAAGACAGGGAGGAAGCAACAATCCCGCCGGAGCAGTTTGCCCTGGTGGATGACTTTTTTGCCCTGGCATTGGGTTACCTCTGGACCGAGTTGCTGACCCGGCGGATGCGCTACATGAGCCTGGTCGAGGAGGCCCGCTTTGGAGAATTAGCAAGTTTGGCCGCGCGGGTTAGCGCCCTGGGAGATGCGGACCAGACGCGCACCCATTTGCAGGGGGCCTTTGATCTGCTACTGCAGGCCCGTAGTCATTTTTATCCGGTGGATACCTATTGGCTGAATATCCTCTTGGTCAATCCACAATTTGCGGGAGCAAGCCTGCGTCGGGAACTAGCCACGGAACGCCCACAAAACATCCTGTTGTCGGCCAAGTCTCTGGCAGAAATTGCCGCCGCGGAGCCGGAAACGCTGGAACTTATTCGGGCGGGTTTGGCGGCGGAACGACTAACCGTGATCGGCGGAGACAATGACGGAGCGGAATGGCCCATTCACAACGCCGAAGCGATTCTCGCGGATTTGCGCGCGGGAGGAATGGTATGGAAGAAGTTGCTCGACCAAGAGCCACGCCACTTTGGCCGCCAGCGGCATGGTCTGACGCCTATTTTACCAGGCATTTTGCAAAGCTTAGGTTATCAGTCGGCTTGGCATATCACCTTTGACGAGGGGCGGTTTCCAGAATCGCAAAAAACCAAAACCAGTTGGGAAGGTTGGGGGACCAAGGGGATCGAAGCGATTGGCCGGTTGCCGCTGCACGCGGGAGAGTCCGCGGCGCTGCTGAACCTGCCGGAAAAACTAGGGGCAACGATGGACCATGACCATGTGGCGGTGATGGTGTTTGTCCATTGGCCGGGGCATGGCAGCCCGTTCTTTCATGATCTCTTGCGGATTCACGACTATGCGCCGGTGTTGGGACGATTTTGCACATTTGAACAATTCTTTAACGACAGCGTCGGCACCGGCGACTACAGCTACTTCCAGGCCGATCAGTACCGCGCACCGTATTTGACGCAAACGAGTGCGCCTTACGCAACCAATCCCATTCTCGCTCGCCAATCCGCGTTTCAACAACGACTAGCCAATCAGCAGCAAATGATTCTGCGCGGCTTGGCCGGAGCGCTTTGCCAGCGTGACTGCCGCACGATCACCGGGGAGCAGATTTTGCCTTTATTAGCCACGGGACTGGGGGGAACAAACTGCGCGGTAGATAACCAACAGCAACTCCAAAATCCTGTACCCCTGGGTGTATTGCTGGTCAATCCCACATCGGCCTCCGCGCGAGTAAGACTGGTATGGCCAGCCGCCTGGGGAGACTTGCCACTGATCAATGGCATGGTCAAAGCCGCGATCCCGCTCGCCGCCAATGATCCAACTTCTATGAGTCCCGGCCAAACCTCCTCAATTAGCGGTGAGTTGATTGTGGAAATTCCCGCGCTCGGTTTTTCTTGGGTAGGCAAGGCAAACTCAAAAACTCCAGGAGGCCAAAAATCAGCCAAAAGCGTGCTAGGTAGCTTATTTCCAGGTCGAACGACCAAACTTGCCTCTCCAATTGCCACCCAATGGCAACTGGTAAACGAATTGGTCGAAGTGACAATCAGCCCCCAAACCGGCGGAATCGTGGGCGTGCGCGATTTAAAACACCGGGGAAATCGGCTGTCGCAACAACTGGCGTGGCGGCTCCCAGACAGTACCAACGGCCAGTCGTGGGAAGACGAGCCGACCTATGCCACGATGCGGGCCACTCAGCTAGAAATCCAGCACAATACCGGAGTGCTGGGACAAATTGTCAGCCGGGGTGATTTGGTCGATGCGGGGGGAGAGGTCTATGCCCGCTTTGAACAGCAAACCAGCCTGGCGGCGGGGAGCCGGGTGGTGGAACTAACAATCAAAGTTTGGCCGTTAAAACCCTTGCAGCCTGATCCGTGGCAATCCTATCTGGCCTGTCGCTGGGCGTGGCCGCACGAGACCCAAGAGCTGTGGCGCAGCGTGCATGAGGCCGCGCAACTGACTACGGCCAAACGGATCGAAGCGGCAGACTTTGTGGAGATCCGCGATGAAAAGGTCCGCACCACGATTTTGACGGGGGGCTTGGCCTTTCACTTACGTACGGAATACCGCAAATTCGACACGCTTTTAGCGGTTTCGCGCGAGGAACCTCCCGCTAACCAACAACCTTGGGTTTGGCGGTTGGGGATTGGACTGGATTTGCCGAATTGTGCGGCCGTTGCCAGGCAGTTTGCGTTGGGGGCTATATGCCATCAACTCAACTCATCCGCTACAAATGACGTACCAGTATCATTGAATAGTAGGGTTTTGCCCGGTTCTGGCTGGCCGAGCGTCAATTGCGACTGGCCCGGAGACCGGCCCACAACCGGCTGGCTAGTGCATGTGGATGTGCGGGATGTCCTGGTAACGGCCATTGAATCTTTACTGCAGGAAGACCGTGTGTGCGGCCTGCGGCTACGCTTGCAAGAAACCGCGGGGTTAGCCGGGCCAGTCCACGTGCAACTGTTTCATCCCATCAGCTCGGCCCAGCGCATTCAATTTAGCGGGGAAGCCCAAGAGATTTTGACTATTGAAAATAATCGCGTGCGCGTTGATCTGGAAGCATACGATTGGGCCGAGATTGCCCTGTGGTGGTAAGTCCGAAACATTGCAGATCCGGGATTGCAAGAATAGTTCCTGGCGAGACTTGGGGATTTTTATAAAATTCACTAAAAAACACCAGCATGTCCGTTTTCAAAATGATTATCTTACCCTAATATGTTTAGCTATCGCGGTGTAAAAAAAGCACCCGGATACCGACGCACACTCTTTTCTTGGGGGAGGATCGCATGTTGCCCGCATCCAAATTTGGGACAATTATTCTATTGGCCGCATGTGCGGCTGGAGGTTGGTTAGCCGCGCAAGTCCCCTCTTCTATTGGTTCCCTGGCCACGCCTCGTCAATTGCCGGCTGCCGAACCGGTCCCCGCCGCCATTAACACTGATGTTGCCATACAATTGGCTCGGCGAAATCAACAGGTCACCGCCAATCTGCAAGCCAGCGGGAAAAAGCCGAACATCCTGGTGATTTGGGGGGATGATATTGGCACTTGGAATATCAGCCATAACAACCGGGGAATGATGGGATTTCAAACGCCCAACATTGATCGGATTGCCCGGGAGGGGATTTCCTTTACGGACTATTACGGCCAACAAAGCTGCACCGCCGGCCGCGCGGCGTTTTTGGCGGGTAATGTGCCGGTGCGCACCGGCATGACAAAAGTAGGTTTACCTGGCGCAAAGGAAGGCTGGCAAAAGACGGATTGCACAATTGCCACGGTCATGAAAAGCCTGGGTTACTCAACGGGTCAATTTGGCAAAAACCACCAAGGCGACCGGGATGAACACCTCCCCACGATGCATGGTTTTGATGAATTTCTGGGAAATCTGTATCACTTGAACGCCGAAGAAGAACCAGAAAACGAGGATTATCCACGGGCCCCCGAATTTCGCAAACGCTTTGGCCCGCGGGGAGTTCTCAAAACCAAGGCCGATGGACGGGGAGGCCAAACCATTGAAGACACTGGTCCCCTGACCAAAAAACGGATGGAAACGATTGATGAAGAAACCGTGGCCGCCGCCCAGGACTTTATCAAGCGGCAAAACGCCGCGGGCAAGCCCTTCTTTTGCTGGTGGAATGGCACGCGGATGCATTTTCGCACCCATGTAAAGGCCGAAAATCGCGGACTATCCGGTCCCAGCGGCAATGAGTATCACGACGGCATGGTGGAACACGATGGACACGTGGGGCAATTGCTAAAATTGCTGGATGACCTGGGGATTGCTAATGACACGATAGTGTATTATTCCACTGACAACGGGCCGCACTACAACACCTGGCCCGACGCGGGAACAACCCCCTTTCGCAGCGAAAAGAACTCCAACTGGGAAGGGGCTTATCGCGTTCCGGCGTTTATTCGCTGGCCGGGACAGTTTCCGGCGGGAGTGACGCTGAACGGGATTGTTTCCCACGAGGACTGGCTGCCGACATTTGCCGCCGCCGCGGGATCAACCAATATCGCCGAACAACTTCGTTCCGGAGTGGAATTGAACGGGCGCAAGTATCGCAATTACATTGACGGCGTGAATCAGTTGGAATATTTACGGGGAAAAACACAGGAATCACCCCGCAAGGATTTTATTTACGTCAATGACGACGGTCAGATCGTGGCTATCCGCTATAGCGACTGGAAAGTCGTATTTCTCGAAAACCGCGGCCAGGCCTTTGGCGTTTGGCGCGAGCCCTTTACCGAACTGCGCGTCCCTCTCTTGTTTAATTTGCGTCGCGACCCCTTTGAAAAGGCCCAGCATAACTCCAATACCTACAACGATTGGTTTTTAGATCGGCCATTTATCGTGGTTCCAATTCAGGGGATCGCCGCGAAATTTTTGCAAACGATGAAGGACTATCCACCCAGCCAAACCCCGGGTTCGTTCAATCTGGAAAAAATTCAAAAACAGATTGAAGCGGGAGCGAGCGGAAAGTAATCCGTTCGTCTCCGGTCAATTCAATTAGCGTCGGGACAATAGTTTATCACCTCCCACAATCTCCCAATTGTTATGCCCAAAACCCCAACCACGACTGCCCAGGCGACGGCTGCTTGGCTTTCTCCGTGGATTTGGGGCGGGGGACTAGTGGTCTTTGGTCTGAGCTATGTTATTACGCAGTGGCTGCAACATGCCACGCTTACACGGGGCATGGTGTTGATCCCTGGTGGTGAATTCATCATGGGATCCACCATTCAGGGAAACGAGCAGCCCGAACACAAGGTCGCCGTCCGCGGCTTTTATCTGGACGAACATGAAGTCACCAACGCCGAGTTCGCCAAATTTGTGGCGGCGACCGGCTATGTGACCGTCGCCGAAAAAGCGCCCGACTGGGAGGAAATGAAAAAAACGCTCCCGCCGGGGACACCCGAGCCAGACAAAAGCGTTATGGTTCCTGGTTCATTGGTCTTTTCCCCGCCGACTGGCCCCGTTCCGCTGGAGGATGTCCGAAATTGGTGGCGGTGGCAACCGGGCGCGAATTGGCGGCACCCTACCGGACCAAATAGCAACCTCGATGGGTTGGACCAGCACCCCGTCGTCCATGTCGCCTGGCCGGATGCCGCAGCCTATGCGGCCTGGGCGGGAAAGCGGCTCCCAACCGAGGCGGAGTGGGAGTACGCCGCCCGGGGGGGACTGGCACAAAAGCGATTTACGTGGGGGGATGAAGAGCCGACCGACCAAACCGCCAATCGGGGCAATATCTGGCAAGGGGACTTTCCCCACAAAAACACCAAAATTGACGGCTATGACCGAACCGCCCCGGTCAAGAGTTATCCCCCCAACGGTTACGGTTTGTATGATATGGGGGGGAACGTCTGGGAATGGTGCGGAGACTGGTACCGGGCGGATGCCTACCTTTTACGCGCCGGTGGCGGGGTGATTGACAATCCCACCGGGCCTGTGGATTTTTGGGATCCGGCGGAACCGCAAGTCCCCAAACGGGTCATGCGGGGCGGGTCTTTTTTGTGCCATGTTATCTACTGCGAAAGTTATCGCCCCGCCGCGCGCCGCGGCACCGATATCAATACTAGCATGTCGCACGTGGGCTTTCGCTGCGCGCGGGACGCGCCGTAAACGGCCTCGTGGGGAAGGTGCCCGCCACTCTCAATGTTGATCGGGACAATAGTCGGGAGACTCTTTGTTTAAATGCGTGCGCGGCGACCTGCGTGGGGCGGGATACGATAAATACCGCTTTAAACACGCCGATACATTCCCCCCCCGGATAATGGATACAGTCGGGATTTGCGAATAAGCTCTCATTTTTTGACACAATTTTCCTGGCAACACAAAAATAACTTGTATTTGGCCGGGCGAATAGCTTTAACTAAAGGAAGTGTCGCCCCGGGGGAGCGAACATTTATTTTTAACGCAAATTCCACACACGGGAGATTCAAGCCATGCTATTCCCTAAGGCCTCACGCGCGCTTTCAAACCATTCGTCACCTCAGGGAAAAATGTACTACCGTGGAAAAAGCTATTCCCGCTTGAAAAATCGGGGTTATGAATCATTGGAAACTCGGCTATGCCTGGCGGTGGACTTTGATTTTCGCGATGGCGTTTTGACGTTGACCGGGGACGATGACGTCAACATGATCAAATTGGTTCAAAGCGCCGATCTGCAAATTACGGCAACCGCTGATGGCGTGACCAGCACATTTAACGACGTGCAATCCGTGGTGGTTAATTCAGGGGAGGGAAACGATCATATCCATTCGAGCAAGCCTAAAGATATCGTCGTTGTGGGTTCCAAAATTAAGATCAACGCCGGCGCGGGGGATGATCATGTCGTGCTGACGGACGCTAATGAAGAACGAAGGGCGTTCCTAGCGCGTCCCGTTCTTTTAAATTCCACAATCGCGGCGGAGATTGACCTGGGGTCCGGACGGGATTCACTTAAAGTCGATCTGCGCAAACATGACACGCTGGAACTGGATTTAGTTTCGACCGACGGTGGAGAAACTGTGGCGATAATTTTGCTGGTCCCTGCGGTGCAAAAAATCCGCGAGTCCGCCGCAAGGATGAATATTAACATTGACGCGGGGGGGAACCTGCTAACGATTAACACCCGCGGCATGGATCAAGTCAATTTGTCCTTAAATCGCGTTGCGCCGGCTGATCTGACCGCCGCCCCCGTGCCACGGCAATTAACGGATACCATCGCCATTCGCGGCGAGCATCTTCCCGGGACGCTCGGTGACGCCCGCGCGCCGATCGCCGGATCTTATACGCTCAACAGCACCTTAAAAGAATCACCCGGCTCCGTCGTCATTCATGACCTGTGGCGAATTGCCACCCAAGGATTTGGCAAAAACTCGCTATCGGTCTCCGGTGGTTCCGGTCGCGATACGGTAAGCGTGGGCGTGAATCACCCTGATTTTATATGGTTTCCCCGCCGCGTGTCGCAATCCCTGGAAATGAATTTCAATTTGGGAGCGGGTGACGACCTTTTGCAAGTCTCCACGGAAGACGTCGCGAAAGTCGACGCCAAACTTAGCTTGGGCGAGGGGAACGACACGGCTATCATCCGTCATCGCGCATTTGCCATTGTGGATCGGACACAAATGCAAGTCTTTGCCGAATTAGGTTCGGGAGCGGATTCGTTCTTGCTAGATACCTATGGCTATCATGATATTCAAACGAGCCTGGATTCCGGACCAACGGGTGACGGAGCGGATAAAATTCTTGCCAGGCATCTAGCGCGCCGCCCACGGCCAGTCAGGTATCTTCGCAACAGCCTGGACGAAGGGGCGGATAGCGCGCTGGCAATTGTTTCCAAGTCGTATAAGACCGAACAAACCGTCACCGGCAACCAAGTGCGACAAACCACCATCATTCAGGAAATCTAAGTCTTTCCTGGTTTTATAACAAAGAATGGATTTCCATCCTCAACGGCCAATTACCTGTGTTGGCCGTTGACCTTGACAACAATAAACAAACAATAGTGCCAACTCGGGCTGGAAGGATAACTTGCCGGCTATAATCCTCCGCGCTGATCGCAGTGATTACATTTCCTATGCCTGGCTAAATGCCGCGCGCAGCTTTTCTTCTTGTTCGTGCGACAGGTTCGTTGCGATCAATTCCAGCGGCACCTCCTTAAAGGCTTCCGCCACACGGTCCACCACTGCGCCCGTGGACATCAGAAACAACGCCGAGGTCCCCTCGGTCACTTGCTCGCGGATTTTCTTGATAAATGTGTCGTCGATGCCATAATCTTGAAAGGCCCCGCCCAACGCGCCCATCGCCGCGCCAATGGTCAAACCAAAAAGGGGATTCATAAAAATTAAGCCAAACAGCATTCCCCAGAACATCCCCCCCATCGCCCCCGCCGCCATCAGATTGACCAGTTGCTTGGTGCTGGGGGCTTTTTGGCCAGCTGGCCAAGCCACGATCGCCGCGTCCTGCACGGTAATCAAATGCTGGGATTGTAGATCTTGAATTTTTGCCAAGGCCTCTTGGGCTCCCGTGGCGGTGGGAAATTTCATAACGGATACGGTGGCCATGGCAAAAACTCCGGTAAGGGGGGAAACTAGGTAAAGCTTTGTGTATTTTGGTTGACGAACAAACGTCCGTTATTTTACCGTAGTATAGCGCGCAATGCACGCTTGCCTAGATTTGCATTCTGTTATTTCCCCCGGTACATTAGCCCTTTGTTAGGATTGTCCAACCACCACCTGTCTCTTTGTCCAACTCTGGGGGTTTGCCATGCAGATTCGCATTTTGCCGCTGGGTTGCGGTTCCCGAGCCGCCGTCTTGTTGATTGCCGTTGGTCTGACCGTTTATGGCGGCATACGCTGGGTGCTTGGTGAGGAGAAAGCGCACGCGTCAAAAACCGCCGCCAGCGCGGTTAATCCTCCGGAGACCTTTGGCAAAATTGAACGCGTCGATCCCGCGCTGGATAAAATTTTGCCCGCCGACGCTAAGTTGCAAAAGTTAGCCACCGGCTTTGATTGGTCCGAAGGACCGGTCTGGCTCCCCGCCAAGAAAACACTGCTCTTTTCGGATATCCCGCCCAATAACATCCTGATGTGGGACCCCGCTGGCAAGAAGCTAACGGTCTTTTTGCATCCCGCCAGCGATATCGGTTCTGTCAAACGGGGTGGAGAACCAGGCACCAATGGACTGCTTTTGGATAAGGAAGGGCGCCTGGTCACATGCGAGCATGGGCGGCGGTGCGTATCCCGTTTGGAAGCGGACGGCAAGCGAACCGTTTTAGCCGACAAATATAACGGCAAACGGCTGAACAGCCCGAATGACGCGGCGTATCACTCCAACGGCGATTTGTACTTTACCGATCCCCCGTATGGCATGGAAAAGGGCTGGGACGATCCCGCCCGCGAGCTGGATTTTTGTGGGGTTTACCGCCTCTCTCCCGACGGCAAAGTGACGCTTCTGACCAAGGAACTGAGCAGGCCCAACGGCATCGCTTTTTCGCCGGATGAAAAAACGCTGTACGTGGCCAATAGTGACCCCGCGCGGCCGATCTGGATGGCCTTTGACGTGGAAAGCAGCGGTGAACTGGCCAACGGGCGGGTCTTTTTTGACGCCAGTGCCTGGGCCAAGGGGGGGCGCAAGGGATTGCCAGACGGGTTAAAGGTTGATCAACACGGCCATGTGTTTGCGACGGGACCGGGGGGCGTACATATTTTTTCCCCGGCTGGAAAGCACCTGGGAACCATCGATACCGGCGAAGCGACCGCGAATTGCGGCTGGGGCGAAGATGGCAGCGTGCTGTATATCACCGCGGACATGCACCTGGGCCGGATCAAAACCACGACCAAGGGAGCGGGGTGGTAGGGGGGAACCATCCACCGCAAAGCGGATCAGTAACACCGCGAAGCGGATCAGCAACAAAGACTAGCAGTCTGTTGAACTTCAAACCGCATACACGGATCCTGGTTATTTACCACAAAAATTTGTACCAGCAATCACTTTTCAACAGACTGCTAAAAATAAGTGAAAAACGTTTTTTTTGATAAAGTATTTTGAGAACACTAATCTTCGCTCATCGACACTAATCCAGAATGCCATTTTGCCACCGCAGTCCATCTAAATGGTCTGTTTGGTTTGAAAAACTGTCTGGATTAGCGAAGATCAGTGCGGATTAGTGTTCAAATGATTTTTTAATTAAACCCAGATCAGGTTGCAATGCCAAACCGCACGAAGCTTATTTTGCTGTCTATGTAACTCAAACGACAAGCACGGCTAATGTTTTTTTGAGTTCGCCAAAACCACGATATATTATGTCAACCAGGGTTTATTAACCATGTTGCTAGCGGTTGCGGCGTCGCGACTAAACCAGGCGATGCCTCCTTTTATCCGCAGGAACGAGGCCAACACAACGGCTATTTTTGGCTTAATTCCGCGCGAATTTTTTCAAGCAGTCGCTGCGAGTCGTGGTACTCGCACCAATTTTCAATATAGGGCCAGTCCAAAGCGTCCCCTTGAACGGCAATTACTCCTTTGATGTCTGCAAGGTCCTTGCCCCGGTTGGCGATTTGCAACCAATTTAGCTTGGTCACTAATACATCTTCGGGGGTGAGAACATAGACGTCGCGATTTTCTAGCGGCAGTTTTTGCCGTCGCGCAAAGCGCGCTTGGTCATGGGGATCGGCGGAAAGCTCGAATAGCTCTATTAGAAAAACGGTGGCGTTATGAGTCACCGCTGTTTTGACAGTCCCGGAGACAGTTTCGAACTGCATTTGCGGATCGATGGAAAACTCCGGTAAGAGCGCGGTTCTTAACGTGGTGTGCTGGCCGTGTGCGGTTTGGATGACAATATCCGCATCGAGCGTAGCGCGCATAATGCCGTAAACATTGCTGGCGAAAGAACCGAACAGCACATACGGTATGCCAACGATCTCCAAGGCGTCGATAACTCGCAGCAAGATTTCCGCTTGGTTCACGCTGATGCTTCCAATTCGCGGGCAATCCTGTGCCTGCGCAGGATCTCGGCAACAACTTGCTCATTCGTGGCCTCCGGATGCTGCGCGCGAATTCCCGCCACCATGAAGCTACGCGCCAGATCGCATAGCTCCAGGGAAGCCCGCAAGCGTTCCACTGGCGTCATTTGCTTGGATCGAGAGACTTCCGCCCAAAAACCATCTACCATGGAATGTCTGGTCTTTCGCAATAGTATAGTTGACCATAGCATTTAGAATGATACGCCACCCATACTTATACCAAACCCTACTCCGGCACGAATGTCTCTTCCACGCTGACGGAGCGCACGGATTTGGAGCTTGGCTCAAACACCCGCAGGCGGATTTGCACGCCGCGCAGCGGTTGCGGATAGGGAGGCGCGGTTTCCCGTTCGGCCGGGTCGTCAATGCCGTTGACTCCATCGCTATCAATGCCGTCGGTTCCCTGGTCGGTGCCGTCCGCCCGATCCTGGTCCAGGGCATCGTTTTCATAGCCAAAACTCCAGGTATCATAGACGCAGGTCATGGGTCCGGTGGTGACATTAGGCACGTTGTACAGTTTGCCGGGGGCCGGATTGGTAAAGTTCATCCCCCGCGCAAACAGCGGCCAATTGTTCTTATTCGCCCCATAGGGATTGGTAGGATCCAGGGCAATTCCCAGGTCAATGTAGGTGCCGTAGGAATTGGTGGGATTATTTGCATTTGTAAATCCCTGATCTGTCGGCTCCACATTGTAGCCGCCGGAATTCCGCAAAGGGGCCGTTGGATCAAAGACCTTAACATCAAAATTCAGCACATTCGATAGCACAATATCCTCACCCGCGCGATTGCCGGTGAGCGGCATCTGGCTCGTGTTGTTAAAGATTTGAAATTCCAGGGCCGGGTTAAAGTTCGCGCCTCCGCGGCTATACCCATTGTAATGAAAAGCCCGATTTTTGCGCAAATTGAGCGAATGCAGGGTGGCGTATTCGCGATTCGTCGCTTGATTCGAATTGGGTGACGAATTGGGCTGGTTGGCTACGTCCCGCAGTTGGCTGCCGTTAAAATAATTATTGCCATTCAACGGCTGATCCTCAGTAAACGTGTTGCCCACACTGGCCTTTACCAAGAATATCCGGCGATGCAGATTGTATGTCTGGATGGGGGTGGGATTGCCGTTCTTATCCTTGCTTTCGCCAAAATAAACCGTTCCGGGCGTGCAAAACCAGACCACTTCCGCCACTTGTGATTGAATTGTCGTGGCCGTTCCATTCGGTCCGTTTAAATATTCCTTCCCCACAAAGGGCAACCCCTTGCTACGGCTGGTAAACAACAGGATGTCATCCACGTCCCCTTGAAGCTTGTAATCAAAATAACCGGCGGGCAGATTCCCGTTTGTGGTATTCCTTACAAAGGGATTGTTGACAAGGTCATAAGGCATTGTGTTGTCTTTTAGCTGATACCGCCCATCGTCCCGCATCGGCCCTTCGATGATACTAAAATAGCCGTTTCCCTCCTCGGGCCGTTGCCAAACAATTCCGGGGCACGTGGCCCCCGCTAGGTCGCTGCGCAAGAGCAACTGCGCGGACCGCAAACGGTTCGAGACCTCAATCTGCGAGCGACTGTCGGCGATGCCGCTGCCGACGCTCCCCAGCACGGAAATCACTGCGCCCATGACAATCAGCGTGGCCACCAAGGCGACCAAAATTTCAACCAGTGTTAAGCCGCGCCGGGGGGAGGCGGGACCCTGCGAAACAACAACATTTCTAGCGGGGTACATGCCCAAACTTGAAACAGAAGTAAAACTATGTGCAAAAACTGCCGGCGGGACCAAGGACATAGAGGGAAAGCTCCAAAAGAAAAGTAAAGCCGCCGCCGGACTATTGCGAAGGACGAATGTGGCATCCCCCCCTTGGCCCTGGTTGGGGAAGCGACCGGTGAAGCGACTAGTAATAGTATATCCAATTTTACCAAAAAAGTGCAAATTTACCGGCGGGACAATCCTCAATCAGCTCATTTTTTTAGAATTTCAGCGGTGTAAACCCCTTTCCGGTAAAATTCTAAATTTTTTTCTCCTGTGGCGAACTCACCGCCACTCCCCTCCGTAATGGCTGAAGAGTTTTAGAAATGGGGGGAAACATTTCCAAGACTTCCCAGTTTCACATCTGGCCCGTCCCGTCAACCGTCCATCATTCTGTCTAGCAGGGGATATAAAATTGCCGATCACCCGCTTGCCCGGATAGATTTTTAAGGACTGTTGCCACAAAGACTGGTATCCCTGTGACAAAACTGAAATAATACATCCTATGCGTGGGCGGGGGAATCTCCATCTCTGCCAAGACCCACGCGCCGTGCTTTATTGTGCGGGGGTTTTTCCTTATCCGGCGGATTTGGCCGCTGGATCCCACCGATATCCCCACTGGCTCAACCGACAGATGGCTTTACCAATTTGGCACGCGGCACCGAGGCCGCGCTCCGGTTGTGGCCTGCAATTCAAACTCTCTTCCAGGAGTCTAGGCGTGCGATTACTCCCAAAAAATGGCGGTTTTGCGGGTGTATGGACTTTTCAGGTCATCCTTTTGGGGATGTTGTGCGCGGGTTGGGGGCTAGAATCTCTCGCCCAAGCCCCCGCCACCAAAGCCCCGGCTGCGGAATCCTCCGCCGAAGCCATTCAGCAATTTCGTCTGGCGGTCCCGCTACAAAACAAAGGGAATTATGATTTGGCGGTCGAAGAATGGGAAACATTCTTAAAGCAGTTTCCCCAAGATCCGCTGGCTCCCAAGGCCCGCTATTATGCCGGGGTCTGTTACCAACAGCTAAAGCAATACGACCAGGCCCAGGCCGCCTATGAACAGGTTCTTAAGGAAGCTCCCAAATTTGAGCAACGCGAAGCGGCGTTATTTAACCTGGGCTTGGCGATGTTGGCCAATGCCCGGACCAAAATGGGAGAAGCACAAACAGCACTGTATGGCCGCGGGGCGGAGACATTGGGCCAATTGGTGGCGGATTATCCTCAAAGCGGCAAGCTGCCCGACGCGTTATTCAACCGGGCGGACGCGCTGTACCTGTTAGGCAAAAAAGAAGAAGCCGTGGAAGCTTGGCGGCAACTGTATGAAAAATTTGCCACCAGTCCGCTGCGCGCCGAGACGCTGTATAACATTGGCGTCGCCCAACAAGAACTAAAGCAAATGGACGGGGCCACGGCCAGCTTTGCCGAGTATCTCAAACAATACGCCAAAGAAAAGCAAGCGACGGAAGTTTCGTTGCGCTTGGGCCTATTAAACTATGAACGCCAACAGTTCGCAGAAGCGGAAAAATACTTTGCCGTCGCGGCCGCGGCTCCTGGATTTCCCCAGGCGGATTTTGCACTATTACGCCAAGGGGACGCGCTGCTGAGTCTAAATAAATCGCCCGAAGCCGCCGCGGCCTATAGCAAATTGGCAACTTCTTTTCCCCAGTCGGAATACGCCGCCGATGCCATGCTGCAAGCGGGCAAAGCCTATTATTTGGCGGGCAATCAAGCCGAAGCCCGCGCTTGGCTGGCCAAGTTGACTGCCGATCCCGCGGGCAAGCTCGCCGCCGAAGCGGCCCATTGGCAGGTGCGCAGTTATCTCAAGGAAAACCAACCGCAGCCCGCGCTGGCGTTGCTTGAGCCTATTCTGGCAAAAACCACCGATCCCGAACGACTGGCCGAACTGCAGTTGGACCGGGCCGAGTGTTTGTACATGTCCCCCAATCAAAAAACCGCCGCCCAACAGGCGTATGCCGAACTAGCGGAGAAATTCGCCGATCGCCCCCAAGGCGCCACCGCGCTCTACATGGCCGCCCAAAGCGCGATGGAACTGGGGGATTATGCGACGGGAGACAAACTTGCGGAGCAGTTTTTGGCCAAACATGCCGAACATGCCTTGCGGCCCTTTGTGCAGTTTGTCGCTGCGGAGTGCGCGCTGTTGTCAAATGACGCCGCCAAGGCCGATGAACGGTATAAGCAACTTTTGGAACAACACGCCGGACACGAACAAGCGCCTTTTTGGCGGTTACGCCGGGGCTGGACTTACCTCAAGCAAAAACAATACGACCAGGCGGCCCGGCATTACACGGCCCTCCTGCAGGATCTGAAGCAGCCTGCCCAAATCGCCGAGGCGCAGTATCTTTTGGGAAATGCCCAACTTGAGTCAAACAATCTGCCAGCCGCGATTTCCGCTTATCAGGCGTCCCTGGCCGCCGACGCGCAGGGTCGTAGCGCCGAGGATGCCTTGCTCAATCTAGCTCGTGCCCAGCGTGCCCAACCTGATCTGGCCGCGGCCCAAGCGACTTTATCCAAATTGCTGGAAACCTTTCCCCAGTCGAAACAAGCCGACCGGGTCCATTATCGGCTAGGAGAGCTACGACACGCGGCCAAGGATTACAAGGCCGCCAGCGCGGAGTTTGGGTGGATTTTACAAAACACCCCCCAAAGCCCGCTCGTCCCCGAGGCACTCCTAGGCCAGGCTACCGCCCAGGCAGCCTTGCAGGATTATACCTCGGCCCAAAAGCTGTATACACAGTTAATATCTGATCATGCGGGGCACGCCTTGGCAGTCCGGGCGTTTTTTGGCCGTGCCGGGGTGCGCATTCAACAACAAGACTACGCCGGAGCGGCGGCGGACTTGCAAGAATTTCTGCAAAAAACCCAGGACCCTGCCGAGAAAAACGAAGCCCGCTATCTGCTGGGATACGCGCAAGCTGCCGAAAAGAAATATGATGACGCCATCAAAACCCTCGGCCAGTTGATACAGGACCAGCCGGACTATGCCAACCTGGATAAGGTCCTGTACGAATTGGGCTGGGCACAACAATCCTCTGGCAAAAAAGAGGCCGCTAGCCAAACGTTTGGCCGATTGGTCAAGGACTTTCCCAAAAGTCCCCATGCCGCCGAAAGCGCGTTCAATGTTGGTGAATTTGCTTATCAAGAACAAAAGGACTACCCCGCCGCGGCCCAGGCCTATACCCAGGCGCTCAGCGCCAGCGGCGCAGAGGGTGTGGCGGAGCTAGCCCTGCACAAGTTGGGTTGGGCGTACTTTCAGCAAAATGACTTTGTCAACGCGGCCAAGCGTTTTGAGGAACAAATTAGCAAGTTTCCCCAGGGTAAATGGGTGGCGGATGGTCAATTCATGGGAGGTGAGTGCTTGTTCAAACAGCAAAGGTACGATGCCGCCTTGCCCTTATTAGAAAAAGCGGTCAGCGCGTCGATCTCTTCTCCTGTTTATAAGGAATTAGCCTTGGCCCATGCCGCGCAGGCCGCGTCACAGCTAAAAAAGTGGGACCTATCGCTGAAATTAGGAGAACAATTTTTAAAGGATTATGCTTCGAGCGCGTATCTGCCGGAAGTGCGTTATGAACAAGCCTGGTCCCTGCAAAATCAAAAGCAACTGGACGCGGCGCGGCAAAATTATGAAGCGGCCGCGGCCGCCGCGACCAAACTGGGAAAAAACGAAATCGCGGCCCGGTCCCGCTTTATGTTGGGAGAACTGCTCTTTGAAAAAGGGGAGCACAAAGACGCGATCAAACAATTTTACGCCGTGGCTTATGGCAACGAGCCAAAGACATTTCCCGCCTGGCAGGCAAATTCGCTTTACGAGGCCGCGCGCTGTTTTGAGGTGCTCAAAAACACCGACAATGCCAAAAAACTGTACGACGAATTGGTGGCCACTTATCCCGACAGCGATAAAGTGGACCTGGCCAAGCAGCGGTTGGCCGCGCTTAAGTAGTAACTGTCAAAGATTTTCCTCCCCCGCGACTTTTTAACCAAAAAGCCCCAATTCCGAACGCACGGGGAGAAACTTTTGCACCATGTTGAATCATACTATTTGATAGTGAGACCGCCGGTTGACGACCGCTCTTTTTTGAGTGGCCTTTTTGTACCAGTCATGTTTTCCACTTTGCCCGTTTAATTCCTAGGCCCATTATGCTGGCTAGCCCTCTTGACGGTATCGGTTTTTCCCGATTACGCATGCTAATTTATGCTGCTGTGGTCCTGTGCATGGTCCCTTGGGTCGTGCCGCAGTTGGTCAATCCCGTGACCGCGCAGCAACCTGCGGATTCCGCCGGTCCATCCGCCGCCACTGACCCGGCCACGAACAATAGCGCAGCGCAGAGCGCGGCGGCCCGGGCGGAAGCGGACTTGGCCAAGCCGGCGTCTCCCGCCGCCGCAGCGGCGCCATCACCGGACGTGGTCAATCCGGGCGAAATGACATTGTGGCAATTATACGTGGCGGGGGGGATCTTTATGATTCCCATCACTATTCTCTCCTTTGTGGCTTTGGCTTATACCATCGAGCGGTTTTTGGCGTTACGTAGTAGCAAGGTGATGCCTCCGGAACTGGTGGAGGGGCTGGGAGAAATGTCCGCGCAGGGGGGCTTTGAGCCGCGGCGGGCGTATCGACTATGTCAAGAGTATCCCTCGACGCTGGCGAATGTGGTGCGCACGATGCTGCTAAAGGTGGGCCGTCCCGTCCCCGAAATCGAGCAAGCCATCAAGGACGCTTCAGATTCCGAATCCACAAAGTTGTATGCCAACGTGCGGCCGATCGCCCTATCCGTTACCGTCGAACCCATGCTAGGCCTATTAGGAACGGTGCAGGGGATTATCATCGCCTTTGGCCAAATGTCCAATACGTCAGAAACGGTCAACCGCACGCAACTCTTTGCCAATGGTATTTACACCGCGCTCATCACCACGTTTGGAGGGTTGGTGGTGGCTATTCCCGCGGCGATTGTGGTGTTTTACTTTGAACAGCGAATCATGAATTTTTTTCATCGCATTGACGATGTGATGGCCAGTTTGCTGCCTCAAGTCGAAAAATTTGAGGGCAAACTACGGGTCAATCGCCAGCAATTGGCTGCGGAAGCCGCGCCCCCCGTCACCACAACCCCTGTCGCCGCGCCCCCCGTAATGGGCGCCTCCGGCAAAATCCCCACGATCCCCGCCGTCGTCCCGGCAAAATAGAGTCGCTGGCATTTGGTTTTTGGAAGGTAGCGATGTGTCAACGATTCGTTTTCGAATGAGCCTTTGGACGCTAGCCCAGAGTAGGAGCCGCAAAAACCATGGGCTAGCGCCCAACGGCTGATCTGCCTTTTTGTACTAAAAAACATACACTAAAAACCAAAAAACAATCCCCATGGCACTCAAGTTAAAAAAAGGATCGATGGGCGGCATCGACATGACGCCGATGATCGACGTCATGTTTCAATTGCTGATCTTTTTTATCGTGGCGACCAAACTAGACGAGTCCGAGCACGAGCTAAAGGTCCAGCTTCCTTCCGCCAGCGAGGCCAAGCCCCTCACCTCCAAGCCCGAGGAACTGCTGGTCAGTATCGATAAAAACGGCAATTTTTTGATTAATAATCGCGGCGTGCCGCTGGAAACACTGGAGCAATCGCTGGCCAGGGCGTCGCTGGACAACCCGGGCCGCCAGTTGGTGCGCATTCGGGCGGATCAGGACGCTGCGCATAAATTTGTCGTGGCCGTCATGAACGCCTGCAATAAAGCCGGCATTACCGATTATCGCATCGACACCCAAAAAACAGAATAAATGGTTTTTCCATGTATGCGGCCGTTTACATCCGTTAGACTAATGCCTGGGATTTTTGCCAGTCGCTAGTTTTAATTTTTTGCCTTCGCTCGCTATTAGCTTTTCCACTTTTTTCGGCAAATTGCATGGCCACCCGACGGACCGTACGCCGAATTCGCCCGCTCCAGCACACCGATTTTGATGAGCAGTTGTGGCCCATCAATATCGCGCTGCTGGTGTTGACGGGCTTTCTTGGCGGATTGATCTATGGCCATAGCTCCTTTGATTGGGAGACCACCCCCTGGTACCAGAACGGCTGGGTGCGGCTGGCCACGCTGTTTGGTTCGATGGCGATCCTCTTGGGCGTGGCTATTTGGCTTAAAGGCAAAATCGGCCGCCGCATGCAACTGGGGGCGATCATCAGCCTGTTTTTGCACGCGCTGTTGGGCTGGCAGCTTTATAATACGATTCTTTCCAATCCCCAACGGCAGGTTGATCGGGCATTGGCGGTCGTTCAACCCAACATTGTCGAATACAACTTTACGCCCAAGTCCTGGGATGAGCCTGACCAGCAGCAGGACTTCGAAAAGCCAGTCGAGATTCGCCCGGAGCAGCAGGTCACCGAACCTATTGAACGCCAGGTTCCCCAGCCTAAACCGGTCGAGCAGCCCAATCCGATCGTGCAGCCGGATGATCGTCCCCAGCCGTTGACGCCGGTTGCCGTCAAAAGTCCCCAGCCAGAAGTCGCCGCTCCGAAGCGCAACCAAAATCCGTCCAAGCTAAGCCGCTCGACGGTAAATAACCCCGCGGCCACGGCGGAAACCGCGGCCAATCCCACGTCTCAGCCACGGGCGACCGCTCCCACGCCGCAGTTACAACCCCAAACCACCACGGTAACACGTCAGACCAATGCACCCACTCCAACCGCGACCCTAACCGCGAATCCGTCTGAAAATACCAGCCAACCCGTGGCCACCACGACCCCCCGCGCCGAAACGACGGAATCTGCCACCGCCGCCAGCAAAACACCCCAACTCACCCGCGCTGTCAATCAACCCGCGGCCGTTCCCACGGCGGAAACCGCCACCACCGCCCCCCTGGCTAAATCCGTTCCTACCGAGAAACCCCTGGCCGCCGCACCCACAACCGTGGCCAAAGCCAGCCCCAGCCCCGCGCTCAATCAGCCAAATCCCGCCACCGATGTGGCCCAAAACAATGTGACATCCCCCGCGCCGACTCCCGCGCGGGTGGTACCTACGCCTAACTCCAGCGCGGTGGCGACAAAGGAACCAGCCAATCCGCGGCTTAATCGTTCCACCAGCAATACCGCCGATGCTTCGGCTATCGCCACCCAGGCGGAATCCGCCACGACCGCCACGGCGGGGACGACCGCGACCGCCTCCACGGGATTACAAGCCCCCGCCGCGCAGCCCCAACGGGCGACGGGCGCGAGCGCGCCCTTGGCAAATACGCTAACCGCCAACACCGCCAGCGGTAGCCAAAGCAATTCTCCCGCGCCCAGTGTCTCTTCGTCGCGTGCCCCGGCGGAAGCGGCCAGTGCTGGTTCTAATAGTGTCGCCGCCTCCAACACCACCGCCGCGCTACAGGGCTTGGCCTCTCAGGCGCAGGCCCGCAACACCAGTGCCTCCGCCACAGAGTCGGTCACCCTACCATCTATCTCTAGCAATTCCGGTCCCGCCAGCAACCAACTGGGCGGACCCAGTAGTACCAGCCTGACCCGCAGTAATAATGGGCTGCCGGGTACGGCCACCTCCAACAATTTTGAGCAAAGCTGGGCGGACGCCGCGGCAAGTAACCAACCCGCCGCCGCGGCTTCTCAAGCCGCTGCCACACAAGTGGATAATTCTGCCCCGGCCGCCTCTAGCCCTAGCCGGACAGCCCTTGCCAGAAACAGCGTGACGGGTGGCGAAACCAGCGCGGCGACGGTGCAGGCGCAGGACGTGGCGAATCCTACCGAGGCGGGAGCGGCCAGTCCAACTAACCTGCAGGCTACCGCCTCCGCCGCAAATAGCCGTACCTCCGCCAATGTTCCCACCGCCACTGTCACGGCCAGCGCGGGGCAATCCTCCGCTGATACCGGCCAGCCGCAGGTAACGTCGACTGGCGGCGCCGCCCAAGGGGCCGGAGGAAATCAACCCCGTGCCGAACTAGCCAGTGATCGCGCGGCCAATTTGTCCAAGGCCATCGGCGGCGGAGCGACCGCCACCCAGGCGGAACTGGCCGCGGCGGATCTACCCGCCGCCGGAACACCAGGAGGGGGCCAGCCATCAGCGGATAACTCGCTCCAGGCTAATGCCAGTGGCGGAGCACGTGGGGACAATAGCGCAAATCTTCCCTCCGCCGCGCAATTAGCCGCCACGGGGGACGAGTCTTCCGCCGGGAGTCCCGGCCTGTCGGGGGCAACGGCGGCCAGCACAGGCTCAGGCTCTGTCCCGGCCGCACAACCGGGGGCGGCCACCGCGCCACAATTGGCGCGCACCTCGAGCGGTGGCGTGGGCTCCACCGATGTCACCGCCACGGATGTGGGCGTACCCGGGCTTCCCCAAGAAAATGGCGTTGACACCGGCACACCCATTGAGGCTCTGGCTGGCGGCAGCGGCAAAACATCCGCCGGGTTGCCCGGTCCCAGCCTCAATCAACCCTTGGGGGCCGCGGCGGGGGATACCAATAGCAACACTCCTGCCGGTACCGCGGACGCGGGCCTGGCCGCCGGCGCAGCCACGGCCAATTCCACTGGCACTAGCAGCGGCCCCAGTAGCAGTAGTCAGGCGGGAGCCTTGGCCCGTGCAACCAGCGCTGGCACCGCCGGAATCGAAACCAGCATGGCGGATTTGCCAAATTTGCCCACCGGAACAGCCAGCGGCGCGCCGAATAGCGGACAAGAGTTGCAACCCGGCCTAACGGCGGGAAGCACGGGTATCAATCGCGGCTCGGTCCAGGTGGAACTGGCCAGCCTGCCCGGCTCCGGCGGCATCGGGGACGAACAAGCTCCGCAAGTGGGCAGCCTGTTACCGCAAGCCCGCATGGAAAGCACCGTGGTTTCCAATACTCCGACCAGGTTTCTCAATCGTACCAGTAGCGGCATCACGGCGATCGATGGTCAAATCCGCGAAGCGGCCCCCGCGTTTAAAAAGCGGGGCCGCATCAGCTCGCTCGAACCAGAGATCATTTCCGGCCTGACATTCCTCGCCAAATGCCAGGATGGGAACGGCAGTTGGAGCTTTCAGTACTTTCCCGGCGCGACCCGCCGCGACATCGGCATCGAAAATCTCAAGTCCAGCACCGCCGCCACGGGACTGTCGCTGTTGGCGTTCTTGGGCGCGGGATATGACCATTATGGCAACGGCGAACATGAGACTAACGAATATAAGGAAACCATTGCCGGCGGCTTGCGATTTTTGGTCGAGTATCAGCAGCCGAACGGCGATTTGTATATCAAGGAAGACGCCAAATCCAGCGAATACGCCCACTTTTATAGCCACGGCATCGCCACGATTGCGCTATGCGAGGCGTATGGCATGACGGGGGACGCCAAACTAAAAGAGCCCGCACAGAAGGCGCTCGATTTTATCGTCGCCAGCCAGGATAAGCAGCATGGCGGGTGGCGCTACGCTCCCGGATACCAGAGTGACACCTCCGTCACGGGCTGGCAAATTATGGCGCTCAAAAGCGGCGAACTGGCTGGGCTAAAGGTTGACCCCGCCGTGTACGTCGGCGTCCGTCGCTACCTGGAAAGCGCGCAGTCCCGCACGGGACTAAACGTGGATCCCTCGCGTTACGTTTATAATCCCAACGCGGCCAATAACGCCCGCGAAGGGCATGGGCGGTTGGTTTCTCCCACCCGGACCTCGATGGGCCTGCTTATGCGGATGTATCTGGGCTGGAACAAGGAAAATCCGAATTTGGCCCGGGGCGCGCAATATTTGTTGCAAAATCCGCCAGAACTGGGGACGCAGGCCCAGCCCAAGCGCGATACGTATTATTGGTATTATGCCACGCAAGTGATGTTCCACATGCAGGGGGATTACTGGCGCGAATGGAACAAACGGTTGCGACCGCTGCTGGTTAACTCGCAGGTCAAGACCGGCATCCTGGCGGGAAGCTGGGATCCCGGGGGGACGATACCGGACGAATGGGGGAACCGCTGCGGCGGGAGGATCTATGTGACGGCGATGAATCTGCTGTCGCTGGAGGTTTCTCACCGGTATCTGCCGATTTATGAAAACATTGCCGAACCAAATCAGGTGGCGAAGTAGGAGGGGGCTGGAGGAGTGGAGTAAAGAGGAATGGAGTTTGGTGTTTATTAAGCCACGGATTTTCACGGAAGGAACTCGGATGCGAATTCAATTCTGGCATGGCATATCTCAAATCTAAAATTTCAAATCTGAAATCCCGAATTCTGATCCGTGTCTCATCCGTGTTCATCTGTGGCTAAAAAGACATGTTGCATTAAATTAAAACGCCCAGCCGTTGCAATATAAATCCCGGGCTGTAAATTCGCCGCGATACCCTGTAAAATGGCCTGACTGATTGCGGCGCACTTCTTGACTTTATTTTACGGCATTCCCGTGGGCGCGATACCTACCGGCATTTACGCAAATTGGGCCGCGCTCTTTGGCGGACCCGTCGGTCGCCGCATCGCGCAGTGGGCGGCCATTTTGCCGCGGATTGAGCAATTTGGCGGTCAATTCGCCGCGATGTCGGATGCCGAGCTGCGCAAGACCAGCCTCGCGCTCAAATACCGCTCTAAAAGCGGCGAAACCCTGGCCAGTCTGCTGCCAGAAGCGTTTGCCCTGGTGCGGGAGGCCGGCGACCGCACACTTAAAATGCGCCACTTTGAGGTGCAGCTACTGGGCGGGATCGCGCTGTTTAACCGCTCCATCGCCGAAATGCAAACCGGCGAGGGAAAAACCCTGACCGCCACGCTGCCAATGTACCTGTTATCCCTGACGGGCAAAGGCGTGCATCTGGCCACGGTCAACGATTACCTGGCCCGCCGCGATGCCGAATGGATGCGGCCCATTTATGAGTTATTGGGCGTTAGCGTCGGCGTGGTAGAAACCCAAAGCTCTAATGACGAACGCCGCCGGGCCTATGCCTGCGACGTGACGTATGGCACGGCCAAAGAATTTGGCTTTGACTTTTTGCGGGATCGGCTGTTGATTCGCCGCACGCGCGAGGGGCAGGCCGATGTCATTTCGTACTTACTCGACCAGCATCAGGCGGAGGAGGGGGGGGACCAGCCGGTGCAGCGGGCGCCCTATTTTGCCCTGGTGGACGAGGCCGACAGCGTGCTCATTGACGAGGCCCGCACACCGTTGATTATCAGCGCCCTCCCCACCGCCGAACAACGGGACGAGGCCGAACTGTACAAGTGGGCGGCAAAACACGCCCCCCAATTTGAACAGGAAGAGCATTTTACCTTTGATCCCAAAACACACAAAGTTGAGCTGACCGGCGAGGGACGCCGCCTGGTGCGCAATCTGCCGCGCAGCGCCGGTACGGCGGATATTGGCATTTTAGCCATGTACGATGCGATCGAACTGGGAATCCGGGCGGAGCGGCATTTTTTACGCGATCGGCACTATGTGGTTCGCAAAGGGGAAATCGTCATCGTGGACGAATTTACCGGCCGTCTAGCCGAAGGGCGCAAATGGCGCGACGGACTGCATCAGGCGGTCGAAGCCAAGGAAAACGTGGAAGTCACCATCGCCACCGGCCATGCCGCCCGCGTGACGGTCCAAGATTACTTTCAGCGGTACCCGTATTTGGCGGGGATGACCGGAACGGCCAGCACCTCGGCGCGGGAGATGCACAAAATTTATAAACTCCGCGTGATTCCCATCCCCACGCATCGTCCCCCCGTCAGGCGGCAGCTGCCTCCGCGAATTTACGGCAACCGCGCCGCCAAGGAACGGCGAATTGTCGAAGAAACCGCCGAAGTCCACGCCACGGGCCGCCCCGTGCTGATTGGCACGCGGTCGATTGATAAGTCCCTGAGTATTTCCGCGCTCTTAACCCAGGCGGGGATTGCCCATCAGGTGCTCACCGCCTACCAAGTCGACAAAGAAGCCAGCATCGTGGAGCAAGCGGGGCAATTGGGCAAAGTCACCGTTTCGACCAACATGGCGGGGCGGGGAACCGACATCAAGCTCGGCCCCGGGGTCCATGAATTAGGGGGACTGCATGTCATCTGCACCGAACTGCACGATTCGGCCCGCATTGACCGGCAGCTTATCGGACGTTGCGGCCGCCAGGGTGATCCCGGCACCTATCGACAATATCTGGCCCTGGATGACGATATCTTGCTCATGGGCCTGGGCAACAAAACCGCCGAAAGGCTCAAAGTCTACGGCGAACGCGCGCCCGAGCAGGAATACGGCGGATATCTGGGCCGTTTTCGACGAGCCCAAAACATCATGGAGCGGCGGCACTTTCGCGACCGCAAACTACTGATGTACCACGAAAAAGACCGCAAAAAAATCCAACACCAAATGGGGCAAGATCCCTACCTGGACGCGCCTAGTTAGGCCCCGCGGCAAGTTTTTTAGCCACAATTTTTGACAAAAGTTGCCGCAAAAAATATAGCCGCAAGAATAGCAAAAAGGACAAATGGGGAGAACGGGTTTTAACCCACTTTTGCTCTACTTGCTATCTTTGCGGCTACTCTCATCTTGCTTTCTCTAGCGGCTATTTCTTTTCCAGCAGCCAGATATTGCGGTAGCGCACCGGGTTCCCATGATCCTGCAAATACAGCGGTCCGGGGGTGGCCGCTTCGGCGACCGGGGCGGCGGTGGTGCCATGCGGGATCTCCACATTGTCCTGCACCACCACCCCATTATGTTTGACGGTCATCCTAGCGTTTTTAACTTTCTTGTCACCTTCAAATTTCGCGGCGGTGTATTCAATATCATAGGTTTGCCACGTCAGCGGCGGATAACACATATTTACCGCTGGATCGCTGATGCCATAGATCCCGCCGCATTCGTTGTTTTTTCCCTCCAGGCCAAACGAGTCCAGCACCTGCACTTCATACCGGCCCTGCAGGTACACGCCGCTATTGCCGCGGGCCTGGGAGTCATGGTGTGGTTGGTAAGGCGTGCGAAATTCCACATGCAGGGTGCAATCGCCAAACGTTTGTTTGCTGGTGGCCCCCTGGATTAGTAAATGGTCGTCGGTGACCTTTGCGCCGGGGAAGGCCGCCGCGTTCTTTCCGTCAAACAGCACGACCGCGCCCGCGGGCGGTTTCGCGCCGGCGGTCGGGCTTTCACGCGTGACTTTCTTGAGCGTGGCTTCCACTTCCCCCGCCGAACCCGTGATGGTGATGCCTCCATCCTTGAGGACCGCCCGGTGTTCTCCCGCGGCAAACACAACTTCACCATTTTTTAATTCGCCGTCGGTTTCATGCTTGGTATCTCCCCTGTCCCAACCTTCGCCGGGCAGTCCACCGTCATAGCCGACGGCATGGAATTTTCCATTGCCGCGGGCTAAAACTTGCACGCCCAGCTTGCCAGAACCGTCCGCCTTTTCGCCCAAGTATTCCCCCTGAATGGCGTAATCGGCGTCGACTTTGGCCGGATCGTCATAAGTTGTCCCCTCGGCGGCGTTTAACAGGGGCATCCCGCACCACAACATGGCCCCGCAGCACCAAGCCGCCCACACGCCCAGACCCGTTTTTTGCCAAACATGACGCGCATAATGCATGATTTGCTCTCCCAAAAAGGTAAACCGCCTGAAATAACGATGGCCGCCGGGATCGCCCGGACTTACCCGCCACGGCAGCCTTGAAGCAGCGCGGCGACCGCGCCAGCTTTTGGGCATTTTCCCACAAAGTTCCGGTATTGTTCCATACAGGGAGGGCCTTGGCAAGATTTAGCAAAAATTCAGATGCGGGCTCGTCGCCGGAATTGTAGAATATCGCCTCGATGGGGAAGTTTTTTCCGACGGTTTTTACGCGGACTCGTTTCATTCTTTTGAGGGGGAACCTGGCATGTTGGCAGTTAGCACCAAGCACTTTTCTAAAATTCTCGCCCGTGCGCGATTGTTCGTCTGGAGCTGGGTGATGCTCGCGGCGGGGGGCTGCCTGTGTCATTGCCAGCGGGCAACCGCCGAGGTCCAGGCCCACGCGCTGTTTACGGATCACGCCGTCTTGCAGCGGGATCTGCCGCTGTCGATCTGGGGGACGGCGGATGATGGCGAAAAAGTCACCGTCCATCTGGGGGATCAAACCGCCGAAACCACGGCCCAGAATGGTAAATGGAGCGTCAAGCTTCAACCGTTACCCGCTGGCGGCCCGCACGAGTTGCGGATTAGCGGGCCAAAAAATGAACTGAAATTCAGCGACATTCTCATCGGCGATGTCTGGATCTGCGGCGGCCAGTCCAACATGCAATGGAGCATCAATCAGTGCGAAACCCCGGACAAGGTCAAAGCCTCCGCCAATCTGCCTCAACTCCGTTTTGTGCAAATTCCCCGCACCGGAAATCCCCAGCCACAATCCACGGTCAAGGCCAAGTGGCAGGTCAGCACACCCGACAGCGTGGGTGATCTGACGGCGGTCGGTTTTCACTTTGGCAAGAAGCTGCACGAAGAACTGCACGTCCCGATCGGACTGATTAATAGTAATATCGGCGGCACCGCGGCGCAGCGTTGGACCAGCAAGGAAACCCTCGCGGCAAATCCCGCGCTCGCGCGCTACGCGCAGGAAAACAACAGTAGCGATCTCTATAACGCCATGATCCACCCGCTGGCACCCTTCGGTATCAAGGGAGCGATCTGGTACCAGGGGGAATCGAACGCCGACAATGCGTACCACTACCGCGATCTATTTCCCGCGATGATTAAAAATTGGCGCGACCTTTGGGGCCAAGGGGAATTTCCCTTCCTCTTTGTGCAACTCGCCCCTTTTATGCAAAAAAACTCCGAACCCATCGAATCCAACTGGGCGGAACTGCGCGAAGCCCAATTAATGACCCTGTCCAAGCTGCCCCATACCGGCATGGCGGTGATCACCGACCTGGGTGACGAAAAAGACATTCATCCCGTCCCCAAAGGCCCCGTGGGAGAGCGTTTGGCCCAAATTGCCCGAAATGTGGCTTATGGCGAAAAGTCCGAACCGTCCGGTCCGCTGTTTGACAGCCTGACTATTGAGGGAAACAAGGCGATCCTCAAATTCAAGCACGTGGGCCAAGGACTAGAAGCGCGGGGTGGTGAATTATCAGGGTTTACCATTGCCGGAGAGGATAAAAAATTTCACAACGCCACCGCCAAGGTGGAAGGAGACACGGTGGTCGTCACCGCCGACGCCGTTACCAAGCCCGTGGCGGTCAGGTATGGCTGGGCCAACTACCCCCAAGTCAATCTGTGGAATAAAGATGGCCTACCGGCGTCTCCATTTCGGACAGATGACTTTCCCGGATTGACACAGCCCAAATAGGGTTAAAACATGGCAAACGAAGATCGTAGAAGGGTCTGGGACGGTTTTTAACATTTTAAACCAGCCTGGCGGGTTTGCCTGCCGGGCTGGTTTATTTCTGAAATTTGGCCCTCGGAATCGGCAACCTGGACAACTTTTTTTCTGCTACGGGCGTCAGCCTCGGGTTATAATTTAATTAGGTGGTTTGCGGGATAGGGAACAATTTTTCCAGCTAATCGCGAATCATCCTTTTGAGCAAAGCTCCGCTGTTGTTGAACATTATTTGCCCCAAAGACTTATGCCGACCCAGCCTTCCATTTTTTTTCATCGCTATTTCCCCAGCTCACTAGCCAGGTGTTTGTCGATTAGCCTTGTGATGGCCTGCTGGCTGGGTTGTTGCGCGGGGTGCCATAAAAAAGTTGTTATTGAACCCAAGAACGCCAAAAAGTCCAATCCCGCAAAATCTCAAACGGCGAAATCCGCGACTCCCAAATCTAAATCCTCTCTCACGGAGAATGGCAAACAGACGACTGGCAAGCAGGCACTCGATTCCGACACCGCCCCGGTTGCTGCTAAGAATGCTCCCGCCAAACCCAAACGTGAATCCCCGGACAAACATCGCACGGGGTTTAGCGCCAGCCGCATCGATCCGGACTTTGCCGGTCCTTCCGCCAGCCGGTTTTCCCAGGGGAGTTTTGCTCCGGCGGGAAGCAACTTTTCGGGACTGAACTCCGACGGTGCCTTTGATAAAATCGAAGCCGAAATCCGGGACGCAGCCATGGACGGACAGGTACTGGTGGTCTTTGTGGCTGATCGTTCGGCGGGTTTGCTGCTCAGCCGGGCCGCCGGGCGGATGGAACGCTTGTTGGGGGGAGGAACGGATACCGCCAAGAATATTTCCGCGGCGGTGGTCGCCTTTGGCGATACCGTGCAAATTGTGACTGCCCAACCGGTCAAAACCTCCGCCGAACTAGAACAGGCGCTTTCAGGCAGCGGCGGCGGCGGGACCGAGGGAAAACTGGCCTACGCTGGCGTGGCAGCCGCCTGTGATGCATTTGCCAAATTTCGCCAAACCGGCCAAACAGTCATCATGGTCCTGCTGGCCAATGAAGCCCTGCCGGACGAAACCGCTTTTGAAACCGCCGCCGCCACGCTCAAGAAGTCTCAAATTCCCGTTTATGGATTTGGGGGGCCATTGCCGCTCTTTAGCAAGGATTGGTCCGTCCAACCAGGAAAGCCCATCGCGGCCAGTTGGGGACTAGAACACATCACCTTGTATACTCCCGCGCGGGTGAGCGATGTGAATTACACCGATGGCGGTTTTGGAAATTTTGGGTTGGAACGAATTTGCCGCGCCAGCACAGGAGGAAAGTTCTTTCGCACAGCGGGGGGAGGCTCGGGCTGGGCGACCGAGCCAAATGGCGACATCAAGGCCGAGCTATTGCGTCATTATGCGCCGGATTATGTGTCCGAGGCCGAGTACCAGCGCCTGAACAGCCAGAATAAGGCCCGCCAGGCGCTCTTGGATGCGGCAAAGCTGACCGTCGATGCCGAATTTGAACCCCCGGTGCTAACTTTTCTCGCGGGCGAGGCCGAGGACCCCGCGCGCTTTGCCAATGCCCTCTCCGCCGCCCAGCGCCAAGCGGCCAAGCCCGAATTTGAAATCGAAAAAATCTATAACACCCTGGCCGCCGGAGAATCGGACAAGGCAAAATTAACCAGCAAGCGCTGGGAGGCGGCCTATTTGCTGGCACTCGGCAGGGCCGCCGCCGCGCTGGCCCGGACCAAGGGGTACAACAAAATGCTGGCACAACTTAAATCAGGCAAATCCTTTGCCGATCCCAAGCACAATACCTGGGAACTAGTCCCGGCGGAAAATTTCTCTGGCGATTCCCAACTAAATGGCTTGGCTAAAAAATCGCGCGAATCCCTCAAAATCGTGGTAGAACGTCACCCAGGCACTCCCTGGGCCGACATTGCGGCGAAGGAACTGCAAAGCCCCTGCGGTTGGGAATGGGTCGAAAAATAGCTAAATACTCTGATACTTCGAAATCATGCAAATTCTGTTGCTAGTTTTGCAATTTCTTTCATAATAAATTGCTGGTGGATTAGTGATATTTTTCACAAATCTATCGCACAGTAGTAAAGTAAATCCGTAGCTAACAGGGTAACCGTGGTATGCCTGGTTGGTGGTCGTGCTGATTATTTAGAGTCAATCACTCACCTCAATTAGCCGCCTTCTGGCCAACTGTTTTGCCCTAGCGATCAATGCGAGTTTTCGCAGATCAACACAGGGCATTAGCCACGCTTGTGGCTGTTTTAATCGTGGGATAGTGCCATACGGGTCATTCAAAAACGCAGCGTTGACGTAGGCTTAGGTGATACGACACACTTTTTTCGCTCGGGATGATGTTTCTTTTTTTAAAGGGGAGCATGGAGGATGGAGACCACCGGCAAATATCTGTTGGGCTTGATTGCGGGAATTACCTGTTGTGGCATGATCGCTAGCAGCGGCATGCCGGCCATTTCCGCTGGCAAGGCAACTCCCACAAATCCCCCGAATATCGAGCCAAGCCGCCCGGATCCGGTTTTGGCTAGTATTGATAGCCAAGATCCAGCGGCAAGCGTGTGTTCCGCTTGCTCAAATCCTTCACGCACGGCGGTTCTCAACGCTGGCAGCGCGTCTTGTTGTGCCGTCGCGGGTGAAACAAAATTGTTAGCTACGGAACAACAATCAACTCCCCCCGCGCACACAGAATCCACGGTGGCAACGTCTTCTCCGGCCGCCGGTTTGCCATCGCCACTCGGTATCTCAGTTGAGATTCCCCCCCCCCAGTCATGTGAAAGTGGGACCTGCACCACCTCTGTGGCAGAATCGAAACCCACCTCCCTTGCCGGGGCATTTAGTAATGGGCACGCCGCCATATTGGCCGCAGAACCGGGCAACCTAATGCCAACCGCTGAGTCAGCGAGCGCATTAGAAGAACCCACCCTCGACCATTCCAAAAGCGATGATCCCGCCGCCAAATCAGAAACGGTTGAGTCTCCGCGCTTAAAATTAGGGGATATTTTGCGTATTCTTGACCAACCGGTGCGCTTGGAAATGAACGACGCAACCCCGCAAGATTTTTGCCGATTGCTCGAGCAGAAAACGGGCCTCCCCCTGCGTATTGACCAGCGGGCCTTGGATGCCGCGGGGATCAAGTTGGCCGACCTGCGTTTTACTATCACCGATCGATCAATAGCCCTGGCAAATTTACTGGATGAGTTTTTGACGTCTCAGCAACTGGCGTGGTGTATTGGTCGCGGTCATGACCATTTATTGCTTACCACGCCCGAAATTCATCTCAAAACCAAACATGTCATGTTGCTGAATTTACGGGATTACTTGGGTAGTGAATTGACCAGCGACCTGTCCGAGGA
Source organism: Pirellulales bacterium (assembly GCA_033762255.1). Lineage (NCBI taxonomy): Bacteria > Pseudomonadati > Planctomycetota > Planctomycetia > Pirellulales > Pirellulales bacterium. The sequence goes on from JANRLT010000051.1 coordinate 85,903, forward strand.
AGCCGCAAACACCCTGGTGGAGTTAATCAGCATGCACTTTACGCCGCCACCCGCCGATCCCGATCATCCCGCCAGCACCGCCAGCATCATTCGCCTGGGTGGACAACCGATCGTCGTCCTCCAGGCAACCAGCGGCGACCTTTTGGCGGGGATACGCTTTTTAGGCGAAACTTCGTCCACACTGCGGATTGATGCCCACCTGTATAGTCAGACTTTCCCCAGCCGCTAAGCTTTGACGCGATTTGATAGGCGTTTTACCAACCAGAGCGGAAAAGTGCGGAAAACTGATGGCTTTTCGATTGGAAACCAATTACCATAAAGACTTATTTGCGCGTCTGAGTTTTTGCGCTTGCGTCGAGTTTTTAATTAGACTTGTCGGTTGTTTTTATCGCCAGCCAGAGGATTCTTTTCATGTCCGGACAACCCCATAGCACACCCGATTTTTGTACCCAGGTGGATGCCACACTGGCCCCCCCCACCCAGCCGCTAGTCCTGCCCCAGGCTAGCACCGTGGGGCAGATGCTGTGGCAGCAGACGTCGGTTTTGCAGCAGATGCTCCAGGCGCTGGACCGGCAAAATGAGTTATTAGAAGAACTGGTCACGCATGTGAGTTCCAATCACAAGCAACGCAACCAGGAATTGCACCAATGGAAGCAAAATCATCCAGAACTGGTGCAAAGCTGCCGCGAAGCCACCGAGGCCCTGACCCGCGTTCAGGCCGAATACCTGAATCAATTAACCAACGAAATCAACGGTAGCGCCGAGGATCTGGCCGACGGGGAATACGTGTTTAATGAATTCGTCGACCGCTTTGGACCCCGGTTGGCCCATCTGAACGGTATGCTGCAGGTCATGTCGCAATTAGGCGGGGGACCGGTGGCGCAGCAATAAATTTAAATAATACGGCACTAAAAACAGCAAAAGAGTGCAAAAAAGCGAAGTACGGGGCCTCAACTATGAATAGGCTCACCTTTGTGCTTTTTTACTTACCTTGCGGCCAAACCACCTTTGTACTTTTTGCTTTTCTTGCGGCAAAAAAACTTTTTGCCACTTTGGCCGCGCAATAAAAAAACCGCCTGGCCTTATTCAGGCCAGGCGATTCAAAATCAAACCTCTCTTTGACTGCGACGGTGGAGTCGCTGCGAGACATACGCAAGTCTGGCCGAGCTGCGCTCTGGCATTTTGGTGACTTGGGTATACGCAAGTTTAATGGAACCTCCGGCGGAATGCTAAGAGAGGCTTGGCTCAAAAATTTTTGTTCAAACAACGGCTTTTACTATATCGGCTATCAAACCACTTTTGATCAGCCAAGCTTTTAATGATTCAACCGCTTGGTGGTCAATCCCAGTCTGCAACCGATCTGTTAATATTCTAACACAGAACGGGGTAAAAACCAGTTTTCGCCCCGCAAATCGGCGGAATTCCGCGAAGTTTTTATTTTTTTCGCAAATTTCGAATAATCCATTCCCCGAAATTATTTTTAGCGCATACGGCATGAAAGTTGAAAAGTATCGGCCAAAAAAATGAAGATTTTGAGGTGTAATTTCACATCCTGCCTCAAATCCACCGCGCAAGGCTTTCACGGATTTCAAGCTAATTCTCTGCGGGATTTTCCGGCCAGTAGCGTCCCGCCCAAGAGCGCACCACGTTGGCAAAGAGCAGCGGCTGTTCCAGGGGGGCCATGTGTCCCGCCGCGGGGATCATCGCAAATTCTCCCCGGGGTAATTTACTGGCCCAGGCAGCCATTTCCTCGGGAGGGGAAATAACATCGTGCTGGCCGCAAACAACCAGAGCGGGAACGTTGATCGCGGGCAAAAGTTCGGTGACATCGGGACGAACCGACATGGCCAAACAGGCGGCCGCCACGCCGGAGGCTGGGGCATTTTCCATGACGGCGGTCAGATCAGTGGGGACCGTCGGGGATTGTTGCCAGGTTTCCGGCCATAACAATTTTGGCAACATCGCGCCTGGCAAAAATCCGCTTCCTTCCTGTAACACACGCGCTGCCATTTCCCGGCGTCCAACCGCGGCGGCGGGAGTATCCGCCTGCACCCGCGTATCGCACAAAATCATACCGGCCAGCCGCGCTCCAAATTTTTGCCAACATTGAAACGCCACATACCCCCCCATGGATAACCCGCCTAACAGACAGGGCCGCGGCCAATGCAAGTGTTCCAAGATTTCTTCGACCTCCGCGGCATAATCGGCAAGCGTCCATTCCACGGCGGAATTGTGCTCGACCTGATTTAATGACAGGGAAAACGATAATGGCGACATGCCAAAACCACCCAGATCGGGCAGAATCACTCGGCACCACGCGGCCAAATGCTGCGCGGCGGGGATCCACATGTGATGGTCCAGGGGGAATCCATGCAGCAGCACCAGCGCCGGGCCGGTAGTTCCATAAACTTTATAGGATAGCATGATATTATTAAATAAAAGTTGTACACTGAGGGTGATCGCGCCGCGCAAACAACTACTTACCGGCTTCCGTCAGCGCGGTTTCAAATCGGGCTAGTGCCGCGCGAATTTCAGGGCTGTCAGGATCCAGTTCCGCGGCCAATTGCTGATACTCGACAGCCCGATTGAATTCCCGCTTGGCAAAATAGCAATGGGCCAAGGTGTCAAAGTACCCACCTCTGTCCCCTTCGATTTCCAGCGACTGCAATGAATATTTTATTGCCAAGTCCAAGTCGCCCACCGTGTTGCCCACCAACCAGGCATATTCATTATAAGGGTCGGCAAAATCAGGATCGTCATCGATCCGTTCCTGCAAAGTCTCTAAATACGTTTTGATCCGCTTTTCAACCTCCGGCAGCAGCAAATCCTGGTGCTGGCGGCTGATTTTATACAGTTCGATCAGGCTGTCCGCGTCGTTGGCATTACTGCGAATCGCCAGCAGCAGTTCCTTGCGAAAAACCTCGGGTTGTTGATTTTTGTGCGCCGCCAAACCCAACAAAAGATGCTCCTTGGCGGCCAGGGCCTGGGAGGACAGCCGGCTAGCGTCCGCAAAGCGCTCTTGCACTTCTTCATTGACGCGGACAATTTTTTGGGCTTGCTTGATTAATTCCACCGCTTTTTCATAACGGCCGTCCGCGGCCATGATCTCGGCCAATTGATGACGGGCCACAAAACCCTGGCTTCCTTTTGCCAGCCGGGGATCCGCCACAACCCGGACAAATTCCCGCTCGGCCCAGTGGCGTAAGCCGCGCTTTTGCAAAAAGAGGGCCACAGCGTAATGCGGCACATCTTGTCCGGCGTACTGGCTATCTATTTGGGAAATATATTGATCCGCCACTGCTGGCTCCCGCCGCCGCTGGGCGGCTTCCGCCAATAAATAGAGCAATTCCACGCGCGAACCAGCTATTTCCCGTTCGATTCGCTGGTCCAAATCGGGGACCAACCCGCTGGCTTGGCGATCCAGGATCCAACTCAAATCCTCCAGCAATAACTGGGGCTGGCGGGCATCTTGGGCCAGCAACTCCGCCAAAAATTCGCCCGCCGCGGTTTGTCGCCCGTCATCCAATAAATATCCCGCGATATTTTTTAGCAGCAACCGGACTATCTGTTGCTGTTCCAGATGGGGTTGGGACTTGGCCAGTGATTGTTCCACGGCTAAAAACGAACGAAGTTGCGGCAGTTTTTCCGTGGATGTTCCCGGATCGGCGGCCAAGGTTAGCAACCACTTGGCCGCGGGACGGTCGCATTCCGCCAGCAAGCTTTGAATCAATTCGTTTCGTTGCGCCACATTCCAACGTACGGACGGCCGCCGCTGCCAGATGTTCAGCGCGGCTAGCTTGGATTGGGCGGGGGATTGCTCAAACCGGACGATGGTCGCCAGGACCGGCACCGCCAATTCCACATGATTGCGGGCTATGGCTTGCATTTGCCCGGCGCGCTGATGCGGCTCGGTGGCGAAATAATCCAAAATCAGGGATTGGGCCTTTTCAGGCTTTAACCGCGATATTTCCCGCTGAAAAATTTGTTGGGCGATAGCCAACGCCCGCTGGGAAATTTCGGGATCGCGGTTCCGAGCGGCGGCTAATAAGTGTTCGTATATCGCAGCCCCCTGCCGTAGTAATTGGCGTTGGGCCAGCTCGCGGGCCAAAAAGTCATTACTCCCCAGTTGCGCGATTAAATATGCAAACTTGGCCGAAGGGGCAGGGGGGGGCGTGGTCGCAGTAGGGGGTTGAGCGCTGGCGGTTTCTTGTGCGCTAGCCCGCTGGTTGATAATGCCAGTTCCCGGGGCACAGCAAATTCCCCACCCCGCCAACAACACGCTCCAGCGATAAGAATCCCAGCGGAAAAATCGCGGCATTGGTAAGGCCCGGATGGAGTAATGCAGTAAGGGAGGCAACGAGCGTCGTGTCAAGGTTGAAGGTAGGGTTGGGCCGATCGGCCGCCGGGGGGATTGCCCAACGGCTTATCATAAACAATAAATATTGATACAACGCCAGCCATGCGCGGCCCCGAAAACTGTCCCGTCGCCATGGCAACATGGCGCAAGCTGACAAAAACCCCAGCCAGCTATATTTTGCGGCAGAAACGCCTAAAAGACAAGTAAGTTTTTATCCGCCCCCCGGGTAATCCCGGTCACTGGAACAGAGAGCGCGTTGACTTTATCTGTGGCGTTCTGGCTGGTTACGACTACGTTGTGCTTCATCGACGAATTTTCGAATTCGTCTGTTCGTTCTCCCTGCCCAACTTGTCTCGCCGACGCTATTTACGCCACTTTTATGCTAAACAAGCTTTAGCCGCCTGTTGAAATTCAAACCGCATGCAGAAAACCTAGTTATTTTTAATTCGCCAAAACCCTAACATTTTTTACCTGTAATTACTTTTTAACAGGCCGCGAGAAAAGGGTGCAAAAGATTTTTTAAACCAGAAATTTGAGAACACTAATCCTCACTTATCAACACTAATCCAGAATGCCATTTTATCACCGCCGTCCATCCCGACGGTTTGCTATGCTGTGAAATCCTGTCTGGATTAGTGCAGATCAGTGCGGATCAGTGGTTCAATTCCCTTGTAGTTAAACCCAGATCAGGTTGCAATTTCAATCCACAAGAAGTTTCCATTGCCCCTGTTAAAATTCAAACCGCATGCACGGAACCTGGTTGTTTTGGGTTCGCCAAAACCCAGATATAAATGTCAACCAGGGCTTTATTCAACAGGTTGTTAGAGCACCGGCGGTTCCAGCCCAAAGTCGCGAATTGTGAATAAACTGTGCAACGTAAGCCCCTGCGCGGCAAAAGCGGCGGCCCCCCCCTCCAGTCGATCAATCACACAAATAACACTTTGCACCTGCAGGCCAAACTCGCGGCAACGTTCGATCGCGGTCAGCGAGGATCCCCCGGTCGTGACCACATCTTCCACAATGACAATCGTGTTTCCCGGTTGGGCGGGGCCTTCCAGGTATTTTTGCAGGCCATGCCCCTTGGCCTCTTTGCGAATGAGCACGCCCGCCAAGGGGAGATTTTCTTCACCCGCCAAAGTCAGCACCGCCGCGGTCAGGGGATCCGCCCCGATCGCCAAGCCGCCGATTAAATGAGGCCAGGGGCCGATCTGCTTCAGCAACTCCAAGATCCCCCCCCCGATCAACCGCAGCCCCCGCGAATCCAAGGTCACTTGCTTGCCATCCAGGTAATAAGTGGCCTGACGACCCGAAGCGAGCGTAAAATTTCCAAACTTGAGGGCTTTTTGCCGGATCAATTCCAATAAGACTTCGCGCTGGTACATGGGACCCACAATTACCAAATAGAGATCATCAAAATAATATTTTTGATGATACGCTTTTTTATATTCCCCCGAAAGTCAGTCCCGCCTATTTTCCATCACTGCTTGGCAGGAGGGGAATCCTTCCGCTATAGCGCGCGCCGCACGTCGTCCGCTGTCCTATTGAATCAGCGGCGTAGCGTGACCCGCGAACCGTAACTCAAAATATCGAACACGTCCTCGATATCCCGTTCGCTTAAGCGGATGCTGCCGCGGGGATCGGTGGGGGGGATATCGGCGGAGCTGCCATGAATCACCAGATCATTGCTCAAGACCAGCAAGAATTTTCCCAGGGGATTTTGCGGCGAGCCCCCCGGAATGCTGCCATTCGCCGTCAAATATTCCGGCTGCAACGCCTTGCGCATGACCGGGTACGTGTCTTCCTTATACTGTGATTCCTGGCCCAGCGCGACCAAATCAAAGCTCCCCGCGTACGAATCCTTCAAAAACAGCGTTAGTTTTTTCTTTGTCAAGTTGACCTGAGCGCGAAATGGACCGGGAATCACTTTGAGCTGTTGGCCCGGCTGTACTTGTTTTGGCTCGCGAAAGCCATTGATCTTGGCCAGTAATTCCCAGGGGACTTGATAATTCTGAGCGATTTTTTCCAGATCTTCCCCGGCGGCCACCACATGCGGTTGGGCCAGCCAATGTTCCTGCGAATAAATCACTGTCCCGGCTAGTTGGTTGAGCATATTCAGCAAATGCTGCTGCTCTCCGGGAGTCAGGCGCGGATCGTCATAATACCGCGTCAACAGTTCCAGGGCTTCGGACAGGTTTTTAGCCTGCAAGAGCGTTTCCGCGTCGCGCATGGCATACGGAAACGGCGACGCCACGGCGGGATTTGCCGCGGATGACGGCGCGGGGTTTTCACCTGGCGCGCTGGCAGCGGGGAATGGATTCAGGCGATTCTGATCAGGAGCCTGCGCCGGAGAGAGGCCCAGGGGGGGCGGATTGGCGGAGGCGGGATTCGTCGAAGCTGGATTGTTCGTGGCGGGATTGGTCAAAGCGGGATTCTCCGCGGCCGAATTTGTGGCTAGTGACGGATTGGCGGCAGGGATCGTATTCTCTGAAATATTGGACGTACCGATGCCCGGGACCGCCGCGTTGTTTAAATCGCCACGCCCCAATGCGGGACTGGCGGAGGGGGACTCATGCACCGCGGCTGTGGCCGGGGGCAAATGGGGTGGGGTGGGCCAAGCTGACGGCGGCGTCAAACCCGAGGATGGTGGGGAGGCATTTTCGCCAGACACGGTACCATTCGCGGGGAGTGGTAAGAATGAATTGTTGGATACCAGGGGGTCGCTGGCGGCGGGGGTTGTTTCCCCGGATGTAGCCGCGGCACCCGAGTTAGTCGCGGCGCCGCTTGTACTTGCCGAATTTGGCGAATCTCCCATTGGCACCGGAAGTCCGTTTCCACTCGTAGCGGTCAAGGTCGTTGCCGCGGTCCCCCCCACCGGAAAATTACCATTCGAGGGAATTGGCGAGGATTCAGCGGGCAAATTTGAAACCGGGCTTGCCGGAAGTGCCGCCGGAGTTTCCGTTCCGGGCGCTAAGGGCGTTTTGCTATCATAGGCAATTGGCGGGCCAATCTGCACATCCACATTTAAATTAGCCGTATCCGCGCCGCCGGGAACCACGGGATGCTCCGGATGGTGAAGCGAACGGTAAACCCCATAACCGACGGCGACCAGGGCCAGCAACATCAAAACCGATTTCAAATTGTTCACGACGATCCTCCTTGATCGCGTGGGCGCCCCGCGGCGCAGGAGAACGAAGAGATAATAAATTGACACATGATCCGCGTCACGCGGGGATGGTACCGTGGCGGGCAATTTACAACCAGAGCGATTTAATTCCAGCAAATACCCCGGGCCATGCGGCCCGCCGGTTCGGACTTCTGCCTTTTCCCACGATCCCTTATAATTTATGCTGGTTTGCTTAACCACCGGCAAAGGGGATGCCCCCGTGACGCAGAGCGATAGCTTATTTACCCCGCTAGCACGCCGGATGGAACGTGTCGACGGGGGTTATTTTTTTGTCAATTTTACTGTTTGTGTTGATTCATGCCAAATTCCAAAAAATCAAAAACCGCCCGCAGTCGGATCTTGATTGCCGACGATAATGTGCCCAACTGCGAGTTGCTGGAAGCATTCCTTGCGGAATTTGATTTTGATATCCAGTTAGCCGTGGATGGCCAGGATACCCTGGACAAGGTGGCCAGCTTTCAACCGGATTTGATTTTGCTGGACGTGATGATGCCCAAATTGAGCGGGTTTGAGGTGTGCAAAAAGCTGAAAGCCGATCCCGCCACGCGCGGTGTCATGATCCTCATGGTAACGGCACTAAATGAACTAGGGGATATCGAGCGGGCCGTCGATAGCGGGACGGATGACTTTCTGAGCAAACCGGTCAATAAGGTCGAACTGGTCAAACGGGTCAACAACATGCTAAAGCTGCGACACGTTACCGATGAACTGGAACGGCTACGCAAATATATTGAGGAAATGGAAGACGATAACGGACCTAAGTAGTGGTTAGTGGGTGGTGGAAAGTGGGTGGAGAGCGGTGGAGTGTAAGTGGGGAGAAGCGGGGAGATCATGCCCGCGTCTTGTTCTCTTTTACCTTGCGGTCGCATGGAATCGACCCTGCATCAACAGCTTAAACGGATTTGGGCGGGACCCGCCGCGCAGTGTGAAGTGCGGTTGGGAAAATTTATCATTGACGCGGTGGTGGATGGCGAGCTGGTCGAAATCCAGCACGGTTCGCTATTGGCCATTCGTGATAAAATCGCCCAATTGCTGCGGGAACATCCGGTGCGGGTGGTCAAGCCGCTGATTTATCGCAAGCAGCTCTATAAGCGTAAAACACCCAGCGGGCCGGTCTACGAAGAACGCCAAAGCCCCAAGCTGGGGACCATTTGGGATCTCTTTGCCGAATTAGTTCATTTTACGCGGGTTTTTCCCCATCCGCGGCTGATCCTCGAAGTTCCCCTGATCGAAATCGCCGAATGGCGCTATCCGGGGCATGGGCGTCGGCGGCGCTGGCGCAAAAACGATTTTATCGTGCAAGAACAGCGGCTGTCGCGCGTGGAGCAGATCATTCGGTTAAACAGCGCGGCGGATATGCGGGAACTGGTCGAAGCGAGCGCCACGCAACTGCCGCGATTGTTTCATACCGGGGATCTGGCCACTCAACTAAAAATTCCCCGCTGGCAGGCACAGCAACTGGCGTACGTGCTGCGGCACTGCGGCTGCGCCACCCGCCAGGGAAAAGCGGGGCGCGCCTGGCTGCACGAATGGACCACGGAAAGCGCGGCGGACCCGCCCCGATTCCCGGCGGCGGCCTAAGCCCCCGGCGGGGCATCAAGTGGTCCGCTAAAACTCAATTGCCCGCGGATTAGCGGCGCATTTTTGGACAAAAATTTTTCCGTCCCCCATGCGGCCCGTCCGGGCGATATCGACAATTTGACGGGTGACGGCATCGGCGTGCGGGTCCTCGACAAACAACCGCAGTTCGATCTTGGGCAAAAATGCCAGGGCGTATTCGGATTCGGCGTACTGGTCAAGGTAACTTTTTTGGCGGCCGTATCCCTTGGCCTCGACAATGATAATTTCGACGATGGGCAGGCGCTGCAACTCAGCTAAGAGGGTCTCGGCCAGGAATGGCTTGATGACGGCGATAATCAGTTGCATTCGGCACCCCCCGGCCCGACGCGCTGGCAAGGGAATTTAGGAAAGTTACTCTCGACGGACGCCGCGGTGATATGCCAAAGTCAGGCCCGCGAAACAATAGCGCCAAAGGGATTATCCACCCAGTTCAAAGCAGGACTGGGTTTTGACAATGGCATAATCGTCGGGAAAAGTATGAAAGGCCTGCACTAAAAGCTGCTTATTGCGTGACTCGACATTAATGTAACTCAGAGCGCCCAAGGCCATTCGGCCGCTGGAATCAAACCGGTGCAATAAGCCGTTCCGCACGCCATCTAGGGAAAGCTCTTGCTGGTAAGTCCAAAAAACCTCGGGAGCGACCGGTTCCAGGGAAAAAGTGGTGCGATAGCGAATGCCGTGAAAGGCCATTTGATCCTGGCGTTCTCCCTTGAGCCGATAAGACATGATCCGCCGCCGCAAAGGAAGGGGATGCACGGCGCTCGCGGCGACTTCCGTCAAAATCAATCCCTGGTAGCGCCATTCGACCACATGGCCCGCGCTGGTGATCTTAATCAGGGCTTCGTAGTCGCCGCGGCGAATGTGGCGCGATTGAAAAACTTCGAACAGTTCGGGATGCAGCGATCGGCCATACATCTGAAAAACCAACTCGGCAACTTTGGGACGAACAGAGAGCACTGCGGCAACCTCGTTTGACTGCTTTGGGGAAGAACCAGCACAAGTTGAAGGAGTTGGGCGGCTGTCCGGCGACAGGGCCGGGCATGTCTGCATTATAAATGCCCGCGCGACGCTCTCAAAGAGCGCTTCGCTGGATGCTTATCGAACGAAATATTTTTATCACACAGCGCTTGACAAAAATGTAATCCCACAAACACAAACGGCCAATCCAGCGCCTTGAGAAGGGTTGCTAGCGTATCCGCCCCACGGGCAAAAGACAACTTGACGCGTCGGGCAATTTTGCTCCAACTAAATAAGGCAACACCCCGCGCCGACTGATCCAGCAGTTTCGACGGGCGGAATTTTTTGTCTGGCGGTTACCGAACTGTCCATTAACGGATGGCGGCGGGGCGGCTCCAGGATTCAACATCGCTGGGGGGGTGATCGGTGGAGTACCGCGGGCGCAGCGCGCAGCGACCGCCAGTTGGGCGGCGGAAACGGGGCGTGTCTAAAAAAATCCCTTGTTTCCCCGCATGTCCAGCGATAGCATACTAGGTAGTTACCACCCGCCGGATAGACGGAGTGGATGTTCCTTATTTTTTATATTAGGGCGGATTACCGTGGTCGCATTACCGTTAACGGGTCAGGCGGCGTTTGTTTCGGGAGCCAGCAAAGGCATTGGCCGGGCGATCGCCATTGCCTTGGCGGCGGCCGGCGCGGATGTGGCGGTCAATTATTACTCTTCCGCCGAAGCGGCCGGAGAGGTAGTCGGCCAAATCCAGGCCCTGGGACGCAAGTCCCTGTTATTAAGGGGAGATGTCGCGGACCAGAACGTCGTCGAATCGATGATCGCCGACACCGTGGCCGCCTTTGGCAAGCTGGACCACATGGTTACCAACGCCGTCTATAGCGACCGCGAGCCCTTTTACACAGCCGACATGGCCGGTTTTAAGCGCACCATCGATGTCACCATGTGGGGTGCCTTTTATCTGACCCGCGGCGCGGCCAATCAATTTATTCGCCAGGGAAACGGGGGCTCGATCGTGCTGGTCAGCTCTCCCCATGCGTATATCCCCGTCCCCAACGCAATGGCTTATAATATGTCCAAAGCCGCGCTCGACCACATGGCCCGCACCGCTGCCATCGAGCTGATCGACCATAAAATCCGCGTAAATATCATCCATCCCGGCTGGATAGACACCCCCGGCGAACGAAAATTCAAAACCGAAGAGGACATTGCCAAACACGCCGTCATGCTCCCCTGGGGCCGCATGGGCACACCGGAGGAAATTGCCCGTGGCGTCGTTTTTATGTGCGATCCCGCCAGTGAATACATCACCGGGGCAAAATTGCTGATCGATGGCGGCAACACACTTCCCTGGTGGGCCAAGGGGGGAATGGCGATTCCAAATTAAAAATCTTTTGACCCTGCTGGCCTCCAATTGCTAATTTTACTTTTTATGCGAATTTCCCCTCTATGAGCTATTTGGTCCCCTGTCCCCGTTGCCAGTCTAAACAAGTCGTTGATCTGGGCATGGCCGGCAACACTGTCCGCTGTGCCTGCGGGGCAGAGGTGGCCATTCCGCAAATGCGCCAGCTCAAAGGTTACCCCCAAGTCGAAACCAGCACCGAAACTCTCCCTCCGCTGTGGACTTGGAAGCAAGCAATTACCACACTGGGCATTTTAATTATGATCGGGGGATTATCCTACGCGGGGGTGTTTATCGCCAATCGCTGGCAATCCAGCCAGGAACAAAGCCACACCTTTTGGAACGCCAACATGGAAAAAATGACCCACATGCAAGTCTACAGCATGTGGATTTCCGCACTGCAGGATGGCATCCAAGGTCCCGCCCCGCAACGGATCAACGAACGTCGCCAGTTTGAGCAAAATGTCCAGCTCTTGCGCAACAAACAAAAAATGCAATATCAACTCCAATTGTGGGAGTATGTGGGCCTGGGAATTGCGGCAATCGGCTTGGGGATTGCTATTTTTCCTTGGATTCTGCCCGCTGGCTCCCCCGCGCGATCCCGGCCATCGGGCAAACACCAGCGAACTACCCGACGCTAAGGGAGCCTATTTTGACTTCGCCCCTTACGCTGGATGGGCATTAACGCCAACTTAAAATTAGATTACTTTTTTACTTCCGTCATAAGCCAACTCCATTACAATTTTTCGGGGCATACTCGCCAAAATGATATGAAAGCCGCCTATATCACCCAAACCGGTCCCGCCTCTGAAATTATTTATGGCGAACTTCCCACACCAGAGCCGACCGGCACACAAGTCCGGGTCCGCACTGTCGCCGTCGCGGTCAATCCCGTGGACACCTATATCCGCGCCGGGGCCATCGCCATGCCCCTCAGCTTTCCCTTTATCGTAGGTTGCGATGTCGCCGGGGTGGTGGAGTCCGTTGGTCCACAGGCCAGTCGCTTCCGTCCGGGGCAGCGCGTATGGGGATCAAATCAAGGCTTATTGGGCAGACAAGGAACTTTTGCCGAATATGTCGTCACTGATGAACATTGGCTCTACCCCCTGCCGGAGGCCGTCGCGGAGGAAGATGCAGCCGCGATCGCCCTCGTGGGAATCACCGCCCATTTGGGCCTAGTGCGGGACGCCAAACTTCAGCCCGGGGAAACAATTTTTGTGAATGGGGGGTCGGGGGGAGTCGGTTCGACGGTGGTGCAAATCGCCAAAATCCTGGGGGCGCGGGTTATTACCACGGTCGGCAGCGAGGCCAAAAAAGACCTTGCCCGTCAATTGGGGGCGGATGTGGCCATCAACTACAAGACCGAGGATGTCGATGCCGCAGTGGCCGCCGCCGCCCCCGAGGGTGTCAACGTGTTTTGGGAAACGCTTCGCGAACCAAATTTTGAGCGGGCGGTGCCGCTGCTCGCCGAACGGGGACGTTACATCTTGATGGCGGGCAGAGAAGCCCGGCCCGTTTTTCCCGTGGGGCCATTTTATGTCAAAGGCTGCTCCCTGCACGGTTTTGTCATGTTCAAAGCCACCCCCGCCGAACAACGCGCCTGCGCCGAAGACATCAACCGCTGGCTGGATGCTAAACAACTACGCGCATTCATTGGTGCCCGGTTTCCACTTTCACAAACCGCCGCCGCCCACAAACTTCAAGAAGACAACACGCTATTAAAGTCCGGCACGCTGAGTGGCAAAATCGTACTGACGCCGGATTAATTTCTTTGGATTTGCTGCACTTTGCCAATCTCTTCTTAAAAAAAGTTCATGAGAATTTAATTAAGGGGAACGGGTATCTCCCCGCCCCTACCGATCCGCGTTAAAATAGAGTTCTGAGTGGATTTTGATCCGAGCCAGCTTGCCTGTGGCTTCGTATTAAGTTTTTTAACGCACTTCTGCGAGGGGAATGATGCAGCCTGACCATGACGTGGTGATATCCGCAAATCTGGAACAAAACGACCTGCGTATTAATCCTTCTCCGCAGCCCGATTTTCAAGAAATCTTGGCCGCCCGTTATGCCCGCCGGGATTGGCTGAAATCCACCCTGGCCACGGGCCTAGGCTTGGCATCCGCCACCGCGGCGACCACCTCGACACCGACCCGCGCCGCTGATTCATCAGGGGAATCCACTCTTAAATTTACCGAGGTTTCCCACGGAATCGACCAAACCACCCACGCGCCACCAGGTTATTTGACCCAAGTGGTGATTAAGTGGGGGGATCCGATTTTGCCCAACACCCCCCCGTTTGACCCGGCAAAGTTGACCGTGGCGGGGCAGTTGGGACAGTTTGGCTATAACAATGATTTCTTGGCGTTCATGCCTTTGCCCGCGGGGTCGGGCAATAGTACGCGGGGCCTGCTGTGCGCGAATCACGAATACACGGTGCCGTATCTGATGTTTTCCGGGTACGCGGACAAAATGGACGCGGCTAAACGCCTAACAGCGGATCAAGTCGCCATCGAGCAAGCGGCTCATGGGCATAGCGTCGTGGAAATTCAGCGGCAAAACGGCGTCTGGCGCATCAACACCGCCAGCCCTTATAATCGCCGACTCACTGCCACGACCGAAATGCTGCTTAGCGGACCCGCGGCGGGGAATGTCCGTTTACAAACCCATGCCGATCCCACGGGGACGCGGGTTCTAGGCACCCTCAACAATTGCGCCGGCGGAGTGACTCCGTGGGGAACGGTCCTGACCTGCGAGGAAAATTTTGATTCTTATTTTGGGGGTAAACTGGCTGATTGCGGCGATGAGGAAATCATCGCCCGGGAAAAACTGGCCCAACTGCGGATTGGGATCAAGGGAGAGACAGATTTTGCCTGGTCGCGATTTCACGACCGCTTTTGCCTGGATAAGGAACCTCGCGAACCAAATCGGTTTGGTTGGGTGGTGGAATACGATCCCTACAATCCCGCCAGCGTGCCGATCAAGCGGACCGCCCTGGGACGGTGCAAGCACGAAGGGTGCACCGTGGTGGTCTCGCACGATGGGCATGTGGTTGCTTATACCGGAGACGACTCGCGCGGGGAATATCTGTACCGCTTTGTTACCAAGGAAAAATACAATCCCGCGGACCCCGCCGCCAATCAGCATTTATTGGACGAAGGGACGCTTTCAGTCGCAAAATTGACAGCGGATGGCAAGTTGCGCTGGCTGCCGCTGGTGCATGGAAGCGGTTCGCTTACCGCCGACAATGGGTTTGATTCGCAGGCGGACGTGCTTATCAATGCCCGCCTAGCTGGGGACGCCGTCGGCGCTACGCCGCTGGATCGGCCCGAGGACATCGAGATCCATTCTCCCACGGGGCGGGTTTTTGTCATGTTGACCAATAACGCCAGCCGGACGTTAGCGGGGGTAGCCAATCCGCGCGTGAAAAATGTCCATGGCCATATTTTGGAATTACATCCCCCCACGGCGGAGGGGGGGTTTAACCATACGGCGGATGAATATGCCTGGGATTTATTTTTATTGGCGGGGGATCCAGGCAATCCCGAACATGGCGCAAAGTATCACCCGGATGTTTCGGCCAATGGCTGGCTGAGCTGCCCGGATAATTGCGCGATCGACCCCCAGGGGCGACTGTGGATTTCAACCGATGGCGCGCCTTACACCGCTAAAATGGCCGATGGCATCTATGCGACGGACATTACCGGACCTGGCCGCGCGCTGACGCGGATGTTCTTTCGCGCTCCGACCGGGGCGGAATTGACCGGGACCTGCTTTACGCCGGACGGCAACACGCTGTTTGTGTCTGTCCAACATCCCGGCGACGAGGAATCCCCCCAACGGATGGCCCGCTCCACCTTTGACGAACCCAGCACCCGCTGGCCCGACTTTGACCCCGCCATTCCCCCCCGGCCCAGCGTGGTGGCCATCTGCAAAGAAGGTAATGGCATGATCGGGAATTAACGCCCTTGCCGTCCGAGCGCGTGGGCAAAATCAGTCGGTCAGTTACTATGTGACGTTACCTAGCCAAGTGCTAGTTGGCTAATTTAACTTTGGCCAACAGGCCTTGTCTGTGCCAGGATGGGTGGGGTATTCTCCGCGCGCTGGAGCGTCGACTTGCGGGGACCATTGAGTAGCCAACCCAACCAGGTGGGACGCACCAAAAAATGGTAACTCGCCAGTAAACTGCCCGTTGTCACCAGGCAGACAAAAGTAAACTTAACAAATGCGGGTAATTCCCAATCCCGCACCCAGGCCTGTAATAAGATCACCAGCGGCAGATGCGCCAGATACAACCAATAAGCGGAATCAGACAAATAGCGGACTAGGAAATTTTCGCGACTTAAGCAATACCGCGAAAAGCCGATGCAGCCGCACGTCATCAGCCAGGCGTAGGCAACCTGGAAAATCCCGGAAAGCCAGGTTTGCCCCAGTGTCAATAGTCCCAAGGGGAGCAACAACACCAACGCTAATGGCAATGTCAGCCACCACCACCGACCCAATTGGCCGGAATAATCCGCGGCGTTGTAATAACAGGCGCCAAACAGAAAAAAGATGCCGTAATAGGCCAAGAGATGTGGCTGGGGGATCAAACCCACCGAGGTATCGGGACCAAAGCCGGGACCAAAGGTGCCCATCAACAGTTGCGGCGCCATCGTCAGCGGAATCAACCAAATGTATCGTAGCGGGGACACGATCCAGCTTGGAGGCAAACCTGGCACCCCCGCGGCCCGCTTTAACAATCGGCCAATCACAAAGACCGGCACCAACCAGCACAAAAACCACAGAAACCACAGATGATCAAAGACCGGCGTCAGGATCAAATGCCAGGCTTCCCCGTCCCACCCCCAGCGCGTTAATAAGGTTTCCGTCATTAAAAATCGGTTATAGCGTTCCCGCCATTGATCCACGTCAAACGGGCCTATTCTTTGTGCCGCGGCTAGCTGGTTCTGCAGCGGGGTATGCCTGGCCAAGAGGGTCACGCTTAAATCCCGACCCGCGCGGACATGCGCTTGTTCGCGCAGGGGAATGCGCAGCATCCCGGCGATGAATTTTGTTGTTTCCCAATCGGCCTTGGCCGAATCAGCCGGTCGATCCGCGCGGCCACCGCGCGCCAAAGGATCCGCTCCCGCGTGGATCAAGATTTCCGCAACTTCGGGATACCCTAAAAAAGCCGCTGAATGCAACGCCCGATAACCGCCACGGTCGGCCGCATTGACATCGGCGCCATGCTGGATCAATTCCCGCACGGCGATCGGGTCTCCTTGCATGACCGCCCAACTTAATGACGGGATCCCAAATTCGGCGTCGGCGGCGTTGGGATCCGCTCCCCCGCCCAAGAGCTGACGCAATTGTTGGTGATCCCCCGCTTTGACGGCTTCGATTAAGGGCAACCGGGGGTAGTCTTTCGCGGACCTCCGGGCATTTTGGCGGGCAACCATATCGCGGCTGGTAATCGTGGCCCAGTCCATGATCGGCAAGATCGTGACCACCCCCAACAGACAGGGGATCAGGACGCGAACAAAACGCTGCCGCAAAAGTTCGGTCATCCCCCTTTTTTGCCAGAGCAACATCGTGAAATAGCCGCTCAGCATGATGAACAACGGCATGCGAAAGCCATGTATGGCGCTAAAGAGCCAACCATAAAACTCGTGGGTCTGCAGATCCTGGACGATCCAGGGCCCCCCCGAAAAAGAGAGAGCGGCGTGCAGGATAATTCCCAGAAACATCGCGCTGGCGCGCAGGGCGTCCAAATAATGTTGACGCGCGCTCCGGTTGATGATTTCCGCGTTTGCCACCTTGGTCCCCAAGTTACCCATATCAACTAATCCCGGCAAATTTTCCTGCGCCAATATACGCTCCAGGAGAGTCGCTTTCAATAAAGCCCGCCATGACGGACGGTACAGTTTCTAACAGGCGGATTAGCTCCAGGCACCCCGACAAGGTGGGGATACTCAAGATAATGTCCGACTTGCCTTTGTGAACGATGGGGCCGTTAGCGGCGAACCCGCCGTGAATTAGCCGTAATTTGCGTAAGACAGAGCCATTATTTATACTGGGAGGAGGGCTTAAATGACGCGTCTCCGCTCCATCCCTGGTTTGCCGGTGTGAGGCAAGCCATGCGCCGTAATCGGCAAAAATTATCTTTGCCCATTCCCCAGGCGCCTTCCTCAATAAAAACTCCGTTATTATCCCCTTTTGCCCATCAACGAGTTTAGCGGCGACCTGGATCAATCGATCCCAAAAAGTATCAATATTTAGCCCGGGAACACCCTTCGAAACGACAACAGGATTTCAACTTCATGTCCCGCCTGAAAAAAAACCGCTGGCAAGCGCGCGTGCTGATGAGTCTGGGACTTTTCGCGCTTTGCGACAGTGATAACCGGTTATCCGCCGCGGACTTGCTGGTCAGTGATAACTTTGGCAGCCAAGTCTTGCTGTATGACGCCGCCACCGGCGCGGCACGGGGGATTTTGATTCCCACCGCCTCGGGCGGCCTAAGCGGAGCCACCGGCATGCAAATTCGCAATGGCGATTTGTGGGTGGCCAGTCAGTATAGTAATCAGATTTTACGCTTTGATCTGGCAACCGGAGCCTTTAAAAGCAGTTTTGCCAGCGGCGGTTTGCTAAACGGTCCCTCCGATCTCAAATTTGGCCCGGATGGATTATTGTATGTCGGCAATTTTAATAATGGCCAAATCCTGCGTTACAACCCCGACACCGGCGCGGCGTTGGGGCAATTCAACCAAGCTTCCTCCCTGAGTGGCGTGTCATACCTCAACTGGGGGCCGGATGGGCAGCTTTACGCCAGTAGTTTTAATACAAATGAAGTCCTCAAATTTAATGCCGCCAGCGGAATATTTAGTGGCATCGCGGCCAGCGGCGCGGGGTTGAATTCCCCTAGCGGGTTTCACTTTCGTAATGGCGAACTGTACGTCAATAGCACGCTCAGCCATCAAGTGCTGCGCTATAATCCCTTGACGGGGGCCAGCCTGGGAACCTATATCACATTTCCCACGACCAACGCCTTTCCCTCGGATATCAATTTTAATGGTCCGGGGGGTACCGTTTTGGCGGCTTTATTGGGCGAGGCTTCCATCGTCAGCATTACCGATAATGGCGCGACCGGCACGTTTAGCGGAACATTTGCCAGCGGCCAGGGGTTGCAGACGCCGTCGCAAATCCTGATTGCCGAGCGGCCGAATTTGTGGCAAGGCCCTAGCGGCGGAAATTGGTCCGTTGCGGCCAATTGGCGGCAGGGGATTGTCCCCAACAACGCCACCGCCATTGCCAAGTTTGTGGATGGCGCGGGTAGCCCCGCCACGCTGGACGCTAGCCACAGCGTCAATCAACTGGTGTTTGACGCCTCTTCCAGCTACACACTCAGCGGCCCCGCTGCCAATATTCTGAGCCTGACCGGCGCGAACCCTCTGATTAGCACCTCGGGGAGCGGCCTACAGTCGATCCGCACCTCGCTCAATTTAGGAAATAACACCACGATCTCGGTCGGTGGTATCTCGCTGATTTTCGCCCTATCTAAAATTGCTACTAGCACTGTAGGGTCCGGCGTTACGGTCAACGTCGCCAGCAATCGCAACCTGACCTTGGCGGGCGTGACTAGTCCCCTGGGGAGCGCGGCGGGTAATCGAGCCGCGATCAATCTGCTTGGCCCCACCAGCACGTTACTGGTCTCGGCCGGGAATCATCATGTCGGTCATGTCGCCGGTCCCGGCGCTGGGGCCGGAACGGCGCTGGGCAGCACCACGATCGGCGGCGAATTATCGCTGACCGTCAGCGGCCTGCGACAAAACCGGCTTAACTTAAACGCGGGTTCCGCCACCACGCCGACACGCTTGACTACTCGCACGGATGGCGGTGCCATTGGCCTGATCGTGCTGGATAACACGCTTACAAACCAAGGGACCGGCACCCCCGCGCTCAGCCTGATGAATGACGCGCAAATCGATCTG
>JANRLT010000052.1 GCA_033762255.1 Pirellulales bacterium
TCTACAATCTTCCATTGCACGTCCGTCAAATCCGTAGGATAATGCGTGTCCATCGCTATGGCTCCGTCCTTGAAGTGAGATTCCAAGAGACGGAGTCATAGCGATTCTGCTCATTTCAGGCAATTGAAGACAGGCTCTAAATGCCGCACCAAGAAACATAAGCACCTTATTCATCTTTTTTAATTGTATAATATCATTTTCGGTGTACGAGACTTTGTGATTATCGGGATTCACGTAGATATTTAAATGAGCCCACTCTTTGACCTCATCATTGATGTAACTAGAATTGGACTTTCCACTGTATTTCATGCTACCAATTTCGTAATTATAGAGTAATGTATATTCCTTGTAATCATATTTATTGCATACGATATTGCAAATGCGTGCAGCAACAATTAAATATTTGGAAGGAATTTCATGATAACGACGATCCATGAATGCGATTGCGAATACAACCGCACCAAAGACAACAAAGCATCCAGATAGTGAAGTAACCCAATCAAATTGAATAGGCATATAGCTTCCGTGGGTCGGCTCATGATCCGACAATACATGCGGTACATAACGACCGAGGCTGAAACCCCGCGTGGTGATGGCGGAACTCGTTCCGCCCTACGCTACTTAATTCACGGCGACTAAAATTCGCCGCTACTGGTCCTACAGTATAAACCGGCTCAAATCCTCGTTCTGACTGATCTTTTCCAGCCGCTCGGTCACGTACGCCGCGTCGATGGTGATGCTGTCCCCCGACTTTTCCGGCGCGCTAAAGCTTAGTTCCTCTAGCAGCCGTTCCATGATCGTCGCCAGTCGCCGCGCGCCGATGTTCTGCGTCGTCTGGTTGACCCGATGGGCGTATTCGGCCAGGGCGTCGATCGCGTCGGGCGTAAAATCCAGCGTCACGTTCTCAGAGCCCAGAAGCGCGGTGTACTGCCAGGTGAGGGAGTTTTTTGGCTCGGTCAAAATGCGGATAAAGTCCCCCTTGGTCAGGTCGCTCAGTTCCACGCGAATGGGAAACCGTCCCTGCAGTTCCGGCATCAGGTCGCTGGGCTTGACCTTGTGAAAAGCCCCCGCCGCGACAAACAGCACATGGTCGGTTTTGATCGGGCCGTATTTAGTCTGGACGGTCGTCCCCTCGACAATCGGTAGCAAATCTCGTTGGACTCCCTGGCGCGAGACATCCGCCCCGCGACTGTCGCTTGCCACAATTTTGTCTAGCTCATCGACAAAAATCATGCCCAGGTTTTCGGCCAGGTCGATCGCGGCGGCGTGGACTTTTTCCTTGTTGACCAGGCTTTCGCATTCTTGTTCAAAGAGGACTTTGCGGGCGTCGGTGACGGTCATTTCGCGGCGGGAGGTGTTTTTGGGCAGAAATTTCTCCAACATCCCGTGCAGATCCATGTCGGTCTGTTCGACGCTGATGCTGCCGATCATCATGGGGGGCATTTTTTGCTCGACGGCAATTTCGACTTTTTGCTTTTCTAGTTCGCCTAAGGCCAGTTTTTTGCGCATTTTTTCGCGGGTGCGCTCGTGGCGTTTGATAGCGGCTTCTTCCTCTTCGGTGGGGGTGGCCTCCTCAGGCTCTGTTTCCGCTTCTGTAAAGAGATTCATCACTTGTTGAAAGTCGATTTCAGTCGGTTCGTCACCTTCCTGGGTTTCGCGGCGTCGGCGACGGCGGCCTTTGCGCCGGGAGGAATCGCTTTCTCCGTCAGCGGGGGAAAAAGGGCGGCCCTGCATTTGGATGGGGGGCGGTGCCAAAAGATCCAGCAAACGTTCCTCGACCCGCTGACTGGCTTCTTTTTCAATTTGCTGGCGTTCTTGTTTGGTTACCAGCGCGATGGCGTTTTCCAGCAGTTCTCGTACCATGCTTTCGACATCGCGGCCGTAATAGCCCACCTCGGTGTATTTGGTCGCCTCAACTTTGATAAACGGCGCGCCGGTCAGCTTGGCCAGGCGGCGGGCGATTTCGGTCTTGCCCACGCCGGTCGGCCCGATCATCAGGATGTTTTTTGGGGCGATTTCCGCCCGTTGTTCCGGGGCCAATTGTTGCCGCCGCCAGCGGTTACGCACGGCGATCGCCACCGCCCGCTTGGCTTCCCCCTGGCCGACGATATGCCGGTCCAGTTCGGCCACGATTTCCTTGGGTGTCAGGTCTTGCATGCCAATTCCTCAACCACAATGTGGGTGTTGGTGTAAATGTCGATCCCGGCGGCAATGGTTAGGGCCTCGCGCACGATTTGGCTGGCATCCAGCGTGGAATGCGCGATGAGCGCGCGGGCGGCGGCGACGGCAAAATTTCCGCCGGAACCGATCCCCAGGACGCCGTCGGTCGGTTGGATGACATCGCCATTGCCGGTGAGTAGCAGAGTATGCGTGGCATCCACCACCGCGACCAGCGCCTCGAGCCGCCGCAACGCCCGGTCGGTGCGCCATTCCTTGGCCAGTTCGATCGCCGCGCGGGGAATATTTGCCGGGTAATCCAATAGTTTGGCTTCAAACCGCTCCAGCAGGGCAAAGGCGTCAGCGCTGGCCCCGGCAAAACCGGTCAGCACCTTGCCATCCAACAGCGGGCGGATCTTCATCGCGTCCGCCTTCATAATGCTGGTACCGAGCGAGACCTGCCCGTCACCTCCCAGCGCGACTTTACCCTTGTGCCGCACGGACAATATCGTGGTCGAATGGGTGGGAGGAAGTCGGCTCATAGGTGGATCATGAATGTGTCTGTTAGCCCGCAACGTATGTCAGCCCGCCGCGAATGTCAGCCCGCAGCGTAAGCAAGGGAGTCATCTAGTCCGCAAGTCTGTTAGCCCGCAAGTCTGTCAGCCCGCAGCGTGAGCAAGGGATTGTTGCAGGTATGATATTTCCCTGGCTGACGCAGCGGGCTGCGGTTCCCTGGCTGACGCTGAATTAAATATGGCCGATTTGCCAGGTGATTCAAAGGGGGCGGGGCGAATGACGGTCGCACCTGCCAAACAGGCTTATTATATATCAGTTGAAATCAACGTGTTTCCAGACTATCCCCGCGCCAGTTCCCGTAATTCGTTGCGGATTGGCCCGGTGAGCTCCCTCTCTAAATCCGCCAGGGCCAAGGAGGCTGGCAGGCCATCCAGTACGCGATGATCGCAAATCAGCGTGACACAAGCGTTGCCTTGTTCATCCAGCGGTCCATAGGTCAGGCTGGTCGTCAACATTGTCGGATGAAAGCGATTTGTGCATCCCTGCGCGGCCAGCGTGGACAAGGTGAAAGTGCCAAACCGTTTGGCCCATTTTTCACCTGAAAAATTGAGCTGCCACCACCACAGCCATTGCCGCAACCAGCGCGGAAACCTGCCCAGCGTGACTTGCTTGCGATACACTTTTTCGACCGGTTCCGTTTGGTAAAGTTCGAGCTGTCGTTGTAATTCCCTTAAGGGCTGCATTTGGGGCTGGCGAAACGCCCCCCAACCGAGCAGTTCTCCGGCGGGCGTGGATCGATTTACAACCAGTTGGGCGGTGACATCCTCGGTTTCCAGTAAATGCGGCCAGGGCCAGCGCTGATAAACTTGCCGTAATTGCGGCGTGCGGGCGCAGACCGCGGCGTAGGCCTTGAGAAAGATCACCGCCCAAGAGATGCGGACGGCGGTGGGAGTGTTTTTTGCGTTGTCGCGGGCGGTGGCGACGCTGGCGAGGGGCATTTGGCGGTCAAGCGGGTAGTAATGCTGCCGCTGGGCCAGGTCCAAGCCATCCAAAACAAGCATGCGGGCGGGGGGAAGTGGACGGCGCATAGCGAGAAGAGAGACGGGAAGTGGAGGAGTAGGTCCCGTCCGCCGGACGGGACTGGAGATGGGAGAAGAGAGGATGGAGGTGGGGGTGTGAAATCGTAGCACGGACGTTGGTCCGTAGTTGGTATGTGTAGTGATTGTCTGGTTCTAGCAAGCCAAGTACTAGGGTTTTTGCCCCCAATTGGCTATCTTGAATCCAGTCAACTTAGATGAAAATCCCATTTTTGTCAGGACATCTTTAACAATGCGAAATCCCGAAGCCCTCGATTACCGGCAAGCCGCGGTGGTCGTGATCGATGCGCAGGCCAAGTTGGTCCCGTTGGTCATGGACAGTGGACCTATACTGGCGAATTTGCAAAAATTGATTCGTGGTGCGGCGATCTTGCAGGTGCCGGTCCTGGCGACGGAGCAATATCCCTCCGGATTGGGGCCCACGGTGCCGGAACTAGCCGCGGCCTTGATCCCCGCGACCTCGCAGTTGACGCCGCCGGGAATACCCAGCAAACTCAGTTTTAGCTGCTGTGGCTGCGAGACCTTTTTGCGGCAGTTGGCCGCCACGGGGCGCACCCAAGTCATTTTAGTCGGTATCGAAACGCATGTCTGCGTATTGCAGACCGCGCTGGACCTGCTGGGGGCGGGTTTGCGGGTGTATGTGGCGGTGGATGCCGTGAGTGCCCGGCACCGCCTGGATCACGAGTTTGCCCTGCGGCGAATGGAAACCAACGGCGTCACCCTTACCACGGTGGAAAGCACGCTGTTTGAATTGTGCGAAACCGCCGATCGGCCCGAGTTTAAACCACTGGCGGCATTAATTAAAAATTAAGAATGAAGAATTAAAAAATTAAGAATTAGTTTACATTATGCCCTGCACCCCCTGCACCTCCGCACCCCTACTCCTACGCTCCCCTGCACCCCAGCTCCCTAACTCCCCTGCTCCCTCCCGCTTCCCGTCTCACCCCTCTCCCCTCATCCCTAAGCATGTCTCCCCACCGCATCCTCATGGGTCCCGGACCCAGCGACACACATCCCCGCGTGTTGGCCGCGCTTGCGCAGCCGACAGTGGGGCATTTGGATCCGTACTACTTGCAACTGATGAATCAAATGCAAGAGCGGCTACGGCAGGTCTTGGAAACGACCAATGAATTGACATTGGCTGTCAGCGGGACGGGTTCCGCGGGAATGGAGGCGGCTGTTGTTAATCTGGTTGAGCCAGGGACCAAAATGCTTGTCTGTGTCAACGGTGTCTTTGGTGCCCGGATGGCCGATGTCGCCCAGCGCGTGGGAGCGACGGTTTTTCAACTAGAAAAGCCGTGGGGGGAAGTTTTTTCCCCAGAGGAAATTGAGGCGGCATTGCGGCAACACCAACCGGACGTGACCGGGATTATCCTGGCCGAAACCTCGACCGGGGCATGGCAACCCGTGGAAGAGATTGCCCGCAGGGTGCATGACCACGGGGGGGTAATCATCGTGGATGCGGTAACCGGGCTGGGGGGCGTGCCGGTCCGGACGGATGCTTGGGAATTGGATTGTGTTTATTCCGGCACTCAAAAGTGCCTGGGGTGCCCGCCGGGATTGGCCCCGATCACGTTTGGTCCCCGGGCGCGGCAGCGGATCGCCGCGCGGCGGACAAAAGTCCAAAGCTGGTACCTGGATATGACCATGATCGCGCAATATTGGGGACAGGACCGCGTGTATCACCATACGGCCCCCATCAACATGACTTATGCGCTCAACGAGTCATTGGCCGTGTTACTGGAAGAGGGACTCTCCGCCGCGCATACCCGCCACCTACGGCAACATCGGGCACTGGCGGCGGGACTAGCCGCGCTAGGCATCGATTATGTCGCCGCGGTGGAGCACCGGCTGCCGATGCTGAACGCGGTTCGTATCCCCCCTGGTGTGGATGACGCCACGGTCCGGCGTGAACTGCTGGCCCGCTTTGGCATTGAAATTGGCGGGGGGCTGGGACCGTTCAAGGGGAAAGTATGGCGCATTGGCCTGATGGGTTACGGAGCAGATAGCAAACATGTCCTGTTATTTCTGGCGGCGTTAGAACAAATTTTATTGGACCAGGGTTTAAAGTTTGCACCGGGCTCTTCCATTGCCGCGGCGAATGACGTGTATCGATTTGAAACTGAATGATTATCCGTGAAAAACGGTGCTGATCCGTGGCTCCGATTTGTATTTAAAACCACGGATTGGGCGAATTTTTAGCCACGGATATTCACCGATGAAACACGGATGAATTTGAGATTCTTAAATCTGAAATCTCAGATTTGAAATTTTGGATTAGAAGATTGAAATCTGAGATTTACATTTTCAAATTGAATAATCATCCGTGCTGATCCGTGGCTAAGATTTCTCCGTGGCTCAAATTTTACATACATCGCACAAATGCCCACCGACCGACTTACCTCCGCGATTGCCGCGATTGACCGCTTGCACGCCCAAGACCCGGCCACGATCCTGCTGGATGGCGTTTCCCAGCCCGCGGAGTTGGTCTATGCGAGGCGGATGACGGACTGGCTTTTGCGGCTGGAGCCAACAGCTAGCGAGGCTCTGCAACTGGCGGTGCGGGCCCAACACCTGCAACGCTGGCAAATTCCACGCGAGTCCTATCCGGCGGATAGGATTGGCTATTTGCAATGGCGCACCGACTTGAAAAATCGGCATGCCGCGCAGTTAGGCGAGGTGCTGGCGGCGGAGGGTTATGACGCGGCGATCGTCCGCCAAGCGCAGAGTGTGGTTAAAAAAGAACAATTAAAGCACAATCCCGACTCGCAATTGCTCGAGGACGCGGCTTGCCTGGTGTTTCTGGAATTTGAGTTCGCGGACTTTGCCGCCCGGCATGACCGGGAAAAAATCATTAATATTTTGCAAAAGACTTGGCAAAAAATGTCCCCCGCGGCGCAGGGGGCCGCGCTAGCGCTGCCATTATCCGATTATTGCCGGGAATTGGTCGGCGCGGCGCTGACCCGTCGCGAACCCCACTAATCCGCGACAAAATTTGCTGTTTAAGACGGCGAGAGTTTGCGGTAATTTAAGGGTGTTGCCTTGAGGACGGGCGTGGTTGGGATTTGTTGCCCCCATGATCGCCTGCGAGTTTTTTCCTCCCCAGATTTCCTGTTTTTTGCGATTTTTTCACGATGGAACTTCCCCGCAATCCCACCCGCGCGGTTAAAATTGGGACGGTCACGATCGGCGCTGGACAGCCGATTGCCGTGCAAAGCATGACCGCGACAGCGACGCAGGACATAACCGCGACAGTCGCCCAGGTGCGGGATTTGCAGTCCGCCGGCGCGGATGTGGTGCGGATCGCCGTGGATAGCCGTAAAGATGCCGACGCCTTGGCGGAGATTCGCCGCCAAACTACGGCTAATCTGGCTGTTGATTTGCAAGAAAACTATCGGTTGGCCGCGGTGGTGGCCCCCTCCGTTGATAAAATTCGCTACAATCCTGGCCACTTGTACCATCACGAGCCGGAAAAGCCGTGGCAGGATAAAGTTAAATATATCGCTGAAATCGCCGCCGCCAACGACTGCGCGATTCGGGTCGGCGTGAACTGCGGCAGCGTTGACCCGGCAAAAAAAGAAAAATACGATCCCCGCGATTCCCTTTCGCCCATGTTGGAAAGCGCGCTGGATCATTGTGAATTGCTGGATAGACTCGGTTTTACCCGCTACAACGTCTCGCTCAAGGATTCCGACCCGCTCCATGTCATCGAGGTCAACAAGCGCTTTGCCGCGGTTCGGCCCGATGTCCCATTGCACTTGGGCGTCACCGAAGCAGGCCTCCCCCCGGATGGGATCATTAAGACCCGGATCGCCTTTGAGCAGCTGATTAGTCGGGGCATTGGCGATACGATTCGCGTCTCATTGACTGTCCCCAACGCCCGCAAAGGGGAGGAAATCGCGGCGGGGCGGCAAATTTTGGCCGATATCGCCGCGGGAAGGGTGCGCAGCGTGGTCGATTTTGGCCGCAATACGCTTAATATCATTAGTTGCCCCAGTTGCTCGCGGGTAGAGAACGAGGCCTTTATCGAACTCGCCCAAGATGTCAAGGAAATGACCCGTTACGCCGCCGAACACGCGATCACGATTGCCGTGATGGGTTGCCGGGTGAATGGCCCGGGCGAGACGGACGACGCCGACCTGGGTTTGTGGTGCGGGCCAAATTTTGTGAACTTAAAAAAGGGGAGCCAGGAATTGGGAGCGTATCCGTACGACCAGATCCTGGGCAAGCTGCGGACGGAATTGGATGCGATTATTGCCGGTCGGAAGGGAAATAGATCATTGAAGAACGGTAGTTAATAAATACATTTGTAAGTCTACTCAGCCCTAGCACCGCCGCACCCCTAGCAACTCGCACCCCTGCTCTGTCACTCCAGTCCCGTCCGGCGGACGGGACCTACTACTCGCTTCCCGTCTCCCATCTACCTATGTGGCACACGATCGCGACCTTAGCCGAGTGTCCCCCTGGCACCAACTGCGAGCGCGTGGTGGCCGAGCGGATCATTGGGCTCTGTAATATCAACGGCGTGTTTTATGCCCTGGATGGCGTCTGCCCGCATCAGGGGGGACCGCTGGGCCAGGGGCGTGTTACCGATTGTTGGGTTACCTGCCCGTGGCATGGCTGGCAGTTTGATGTGCGGGATGGCCAGCACCGGTTGAATGCCAAGTTGCGGCAAACAACGTATCCTACTCGGGTGGTGGGGGAGGAAATTCAGGTGGAGATTGTGGGATAGTAGAGGTGTTTGAGGCATTGCACACGGGGTCGGGAGTCTGACGCGATGAAAGCATATTTCGCAAACAGGCTAGTTCGCGAAAGACTCCCGTCCCCCTGGTGCCTTACCCGCAAGGGGACGGGAGTCCTGGGCGAGTCAGGCTGCTTAGCCAAACGAGCCTACGCCGTCCACGACTCCCGACCCCTGGGGCCAGCAGTGCACGTCATGAATCGGACCGTTGTCCCTTCCCCTTGTATTGCACAATTAATTTAGGGCGACGCTGCGCTTGCCTAGGCTGGGAGAGGTCGGCCCCTTGACCCGCAGAGAATCAAATGCCTTTGGCCCGCAAAGAATTAAACGTCCTTGGCCCACAAATGCTGGGGCAGTGAATAATCTTCGCGCGTTACGAAGATTTGAAAGGTAAGTAGCACGGACTCCACTCCCCTGCGGAAAAACCACTGGTTGCTGGCAAGTCCGTGCCAGTATTTCTTCTAGCTCTCAACTAACACTTGTAAACCCCCAGTATCCACTTTTTGCTAGCACGCCCAGAATATAAATCGCCCTGCCGTAACTGGGCGGTTCAGGCTAAAATTGCCCCTCCTTTGACGATTGTGGATGAGCAATTTTCTGGCTTAAGTAGTGATGCAGTATCATCGCGTTATTTTGAATGCTTGGAGCTTTGGGCAAAAGCGAATTGCTGTGGGCTGGGATAGTTGCTTTCTTATACTTTTGCTAGTTAGCGCTGGTTGTGCCGGTTTGCCCCGCCCCGTGACACCAGGTCTGCCGCAGCATCAAATTCTATTAGATCAATTGGTGGTGCACACCGCGGAACCACTTGCCGCCGATCATCGGCTGCTCGTGGAATTAAAAGACTTGGGACGCGATATGAATTTGCGTTTGGGATTGGCTGCCACTTCCGAACCGATCCATGTTCATTTGTTTCAACATGAATCCGCCTATCAGGATTTTTTGCGGGCGTATTTTCCGGGATTTCCCTACCGGCGGGCCTTTTTTTTAGAGACCGACACCCGCTTGGCCGTGTATGCCTATTGGGGAGACAGGGTGGCGGAGGATTTGCGGCATGAGGTGGCGCATGGCTACCTGCATGCCGCGGTGCCAAATTTGCCATTGTGGCTGGATGAGGGCTTGGCGGAATATTTTGAAGTGGCCCGCAATCAAAGCGGGGTCAACGCGCCCCATGTCCGCGAACTGCGGGAAGCCCTGGTCACGGGCCGCTGGAAGCCGGACCTGGTCCGGATGGAGCAACTCACCAGTGCCAGCGAACTGTCGCAACGCGACTATGCGGAGGCCTGGCTGTGGGTGCACTGGATGTTGCATCATGCCGACAATGTCGCGGGTACCGCCGATCCACGCACTGCCGCAAAACGGACCGCCGACAATCAACCAGACAAGAAAATTCAAGTGCTCCAAAAGTATTTAGCTCGGTTAAAATCATCCACAGAGCCCGTTCCGCCCCTGTCGCAGATTTTGCCAGGTTCTGCAGGGGATTGGAATACGCAGGTTTTAAGGCACTTGCAGGGGATGATGGAGGAGTAAGCTGTTCTATCCCTCCTTGCGAAAGACCGATCCCTCGGCTGTTAGTTCAAATCCGTTTTTCTCATAAAAGCTGATTCCCACCGTGTTGCGTTCCATGGTTTGGGCCTCGAGATACCCAAAACCAGAATCTTGAAGATACTTAAAAATCTCATTCAATAGGTAGCTTCCCAACCCTTGGCGGTGTTGGGTCTCATCCACCCAAAACTCCACCAGCCCCGAGCCGCCGGTGGCGATTCCCGCGCTGGGGGGATCCAGATTGCGCAACGTGGCAATCGCCAGGGTGTTTCCCATTTGATTATCCAAAAGTTGAAACTGCCGGCGTTCAAATTCACCCTGGGTGTTCGCTTCCCACCAGGAACGTAGCGGGGGTTCCTCGACAATGGCCACTTGCGTCCGGCGGCGAACTTGCATCAACTTGCGGTCCATTAGCGGTCGTGCTCCGGCTAGCGCTTTGCGGTAAATCCGCACGTGATCCACCGCCCGGTAATGATGCGCACGGTAAAAATCCTGACACACCACGTGTGCGTCCAAGATCCCGGGCAACTCGCTCCCCCCGTACAATCCCAAATAAAATGGATTCAGCGGCGCCAAACTGCCTCCATACAGCACCTGGGCTCCTTTTTTCCGCAAATAGGACTCGCTACGGGTCAGCAATTCCCCGGCAACCGTTTGCCAGTCTTGTCGGGGATGTACCAACAGTAAGCAGGTCGCCCCCAGGTCGGTATCCAGCGAACTTTCGTCCGACGTCGGGCCAAATCCCGCATGCGCCAGACCCACCAGTCCCTGCTCGTCTTCCGCCAGAATTAGCCCCTGGGGATCAAAATAAGTCTTGTTGATTACATAAGTCTCTAGCAGGCCCGTGGTCATGGGCTGTAGCAGCCCAGGCTGTTGCGTGCATTCGCGCCATAGCTGGGCAATCAGGGGCGGATCGGGATTGCGATAAGAGCGAAATTCCATCTCACGCCATGCATTGACTGTACATGTCCCCCCACGAGCGGGGACCTGGCAGAGAATTTTTCCCGGGGAGGGAAAGATACAACGTACTTTAGCTTTCCTAGCGTACGCTAGATTGGCGCATTTATCCAGGGTTATTCACCAGAGCGGGGCCTGGCTGCGGGTTTTGACGGGCGATTTGCGGTACGAACGGATTTCTTGCGGGAGGGAGTTTTACCGGTGGATGCGCGAGTTACCGTAGCGCTGCGGCGATCTGGAACTGGCTTTGCCGCGGCTTTTTTCCGGCGGGATGTCGAATGACCGCGGGCGGTGGCAAGAATGGATTGGCCGGGTAACAGCGGCGCAAGGCTGTTTTGATAATCCGCCACAAACTGGCGTTTACCCCGCGTGACGATGGTGTGCCCCTCGGCGGCGAGCAACTGGGCTTGGCGTTCCAGCCCACCCGGAAACTTGGGATTTAGCTCGCCATACGTCTTGAGCGTGCGCCAATACGGCGTCACCCGCGTTTTTCCGGCTTCCCTCTCTTCCTGGGCGGCATGGGCTGCAATCCAGCTAAAAATGCCGGTTGTTAGCGGGCAGCCCACATCGGCGGCATGTTGGCGGGCCACGGCCGCGCGCAGCTCTTGGGTGGTGACCAATTGGCCCCGTTTGACGGTTTTCATCAGGGCGTCGATATCCCGCGGGGCGGGGATGGCCATCGTCAGTTGGGTGGCTTTTTTACCCCCCCACTGACGGGCGGCCGCGTCGGTCAGGGTCACAACCTTGGGCAGGTCCTTGGAATTGGCTAGTTTTTCTTGCCATGACTTGGCGGCCATTGGTACATTCCGCTAGCGTGATAACGGGGAAAGGCAGATCGTTTTTGGAAATAAAATGAGGCAAAAGCCGATTCCAGAGGACGATTTTCGCCGTAAATCAGCACTCCTCCGGAAGTGGATGCCTTTTGGAAGCTGATCTAAAGGATTATCATACAAACTTGTTGATCATTGTCACGAAATTTCCGCTGAAAGCTTCCCGTGCCCCTATTTTCCCTGCCAATTGTGACTTCTCCCGGCGATTGTGCCACCGAGGGGGGGTGCGCCGCCGATGGTTCCACCGCGACCAGCGCCCAAATCCGGGCCGCGGCGGCGGAAGATGCCTCCACCGCCAAGGGAACATACTCGTTTATCAGCCTGGGCTGCCCAAAAAATCTGGTCGATAGCGAACGGATGCTGGGCCGGTTGCAACTGGACGGCTATCGCCTGGTCCCCGAGCCCGCGGGTACGGACTTTGTCATTATCAATACATGCGGATTTATCGAGCGGGCGCGGGACGAGTCCTTTGCCACGATTGAGGAAATGTTAGAACTCAAACGCACGGGCCAAACGCGGGGCGTGATCGTCTCGGGCTGCCTGGCCGAGCGGGAAAAGGAACTGTTGCTGGAAAAATGTCCCCAAGTCGACCATTTGGTCGGGGTCTTTGGCCGGGAAGAAGTCACGCGCGTCGCGGATCGGCTGGTGGGGGGATTGCTAGAACAACAGACCGTGTTTCGGCCCGCGCCGGCGGTCGCGCTTTCCGATCGGGCGCGGTTGCGAATCACGCCCCGGCACTTTGCCTTTTTAAAAATCAGCGAGGGGTGCGACCGGCTGTGCACCTTTTGTGCTATTCCCAAAATGCGGGGCAAGCACGCCACCAAGCCAATGGAAGAAATCCTGGCCGAGGCCCGCGAGCTAGTCGAGGATGGCGTTCGCGAGCTTAACATTGTCGCCCAGGATACGACGTACTATGGCATTGACCTGTACGGACGGCCGCGTCTGCCAGAACTGTTGCGGGAACTGAATCAAATTGACGGACTGGATTGGATCCGGGTGATGTATCTGTACCCGATGTACTTTTCAGATGAATTGATCGAGGTGTTGGCCACCAGCGATAAAATTTTACCTTACCTGGATATGCCCCTGCAGCATATTAATGACACCATGCTGCGGCGGATGCAGCGCCGCGTCAATCGCCAGGGGACGGAACAACTGATTGGCAAATTACGGGCCGCCATTCCCGATTTAGTCCTGCGGACCACGTTTATTACGGGTTTTCCCGGCGAAACCGAGGAACAATTTGCCGAGTTGGCGGACTTTGTCCATGAGCAGCGGTTTGAACGTCTGGGCGTGTTCACGTATTCGTATGAAGCCGACACGCCAGCCGCAAAATTGCCGGATCATTTGCCCGACGAGGTCAAGGAAGAACGCCGCGCGCACATCATGGCAATCCAGCAGGAAATTGCGCTGGATTGGAACCAAGCCCAAGTAGGAAAACAAATGGATGTGCTGTTGGATACGCCGGTGCCGGAGGAGAAAAATGTCTGGATTGGCCGGGGATTTGCCGACGCCCCGGATGTGGATGGGGTGGTCATCGTGAATGGCAAAAAGCTGCGGGCGGGGCAGATAGTGCCGTGTGAAATTGTGCAGGTGCACGATTATGACCTGATCGGCGTGGCCGTGGGAAAGGGGAGGTAGGGGGCGGGGGCGAGGGGTCAGGGGAAAGGGGGCAGAGGCTGGCGGGGAACTAGCCTTGGCGAGAACCCCGTGGGTGAAGTAAGAATTAGGAACGAGGAAGGCGGAAGTGCTGGTATTCAATTCGTAATTTTTAATTCGTAATTTGTAATTGATCGCCGCCGTGTGGAATCTGCCTAATCAACTGACGATCGCCCGCCTCATCCTGGCGATTCTTTTATTTTGCTTGATTCCATGGGGGCATTATCTAGCCGCCAATGTGATTTTTTGCCTGGCCGCCGGAACCGATTGGCTCGATGGCTATCTCGCCCGCAAGTGGGGCCAAGTCACGGTGTTTGGCCGCATCCTGGATCCCTTTGTGGATAAAGTCCTGATCTGCGGCGCCTTTATCATGCTCGCCGCGATTGCCGGATCGGGAATCGCCTCTTGGATGGCGGTGCTGGTCACGGGGCGGGAACTGCTAGTCACCACGATTCGCAGTTTTTTAGAGGCTGCCGGCAAGGATTTTTCCGCCAAGTGGTCCGGCAAGATTAAAATGGGCCTGCAATGCGCCGCAGTGATTGCCAGTCTGGTGGCGTTGCAATATGGCGCGCAAACGCTCCCTCCCTGGTTGGCGCTCTCGCTGCCGGTGCTGGTCTGGGGGGCGGTGCTATCGACGGTCTATTCGGGCGTCATCTATATTTTTGCCGCGGGGCGGCTGGTCTAGTCCCCATCCCCACTCCTGTCCGCTCGACGCTGTTTCAGTGCTTTTCCCATGCCCGACATTCCCCAGCAGTATTGGTTCATCGCGGGCTTGGTGGCGTTTACCTGTCTGGTCAGTCTGCCATTGGGGATTGCCCTGTTGTGGAACATGCCAAGGGCCTGGCCTTACCAAGCGGAATATGATTCGCTGCCGCGACAGAGAAATTTGGCGAGTCTCCGCGCGTTGGGTTGGTGCCTCTTGGCCGCGGTCGTATGGCAATTCCTGCTAGACATGCTGACGGTGAGGTATCTTTTGCCGCGCGACATGGGGGCGGATTGGCTAGCGAAAGCCACTGTTGAACAGGCCACCATTTTGATCCGGGGCATGGTTGTGGAAAAGGTGATTTGGCTTGCCGGTGTCGGGGCCATGCTTTTGGTTTGGCTGGTCGCGGCGGAAGACGCTGCTTTCGTGCCGCTTTACCGTTTGGTGGGATTGGGTGTTCCCCGTTTTTACGAAGTAATCTGGGGCATCTTGTTTTGGTTGATTCTTTGTCCGCCGCTATTGCTGTTGCAAAGTTTACTGATTCAATTTTTTCCCCAGTTGCATCCGTTGATGGAATTACTGAAGCGGCTGAAAACAACCGCGGCGCCGGGGGCGTTTTTGGGATTATTCACCTGGATTAGCCTGTCGGTGGTGATCATGGCTCCCTTGACAGAGGAACTGCTGTTTCGCGGCCTACTGCAAAATTGGCTGCGGCGGCGGTTGGCTGTTTGGTCTCCGCCCTCCCCGGCAATCGACCCCAACATGGAACAGACAGAACAGGCCCCCCGGCAATTTTTTGGCTGGGAACGACGACTCAACCAGGCGGCTCCCGCCATTGTGCTCACCAGTTTGGTCTTTGCACTCATGCACCTGGGCCAAGGCCCCGCTCCGATTCCTATCTTTTTTTTGTCGCTGGGCCTGGGTTTATTATTTGAATTAACGGGCCGATTATGGCCGGGCATCGTGGTGCATCTTATGTTAAATTTGACGTCCACGATTCTGCTTTGGCTCGAGCTACAATCACTTAAGTAAGGTTGTTGCGGATTTTCCCCGGCTAATTTATGTTTCAGGCTAAGCTTGTTAATGACCGCCTGATTCAGGGGATCATTAGCAAACAATCCGCGCGGCCTTGATAACACCCAATTCACAGACTTTACATCATTACCCTAGAAAAAATCATGCCCACCGGATTTGGCGTTATTGGTTGCGGGGTCATCGCCCGGTTTCATGCGCGGGCGATTGCGGATACGGCGGGAGCGCGGCTGATTGGCTGTTGGGACCATAAATTTGCCAACGCTCAAAAGTTTGCCGCCGAATCCAATTGCGCCGCCTACGAGGGTTTGGACCAACTTTTGGCCGACCCGCGAATTTCCGTGGTGGTAGTGGGCACGCCCAGCGGGGCCCATGCCGAGCCGGCGGTCGCGGCCGCGCGGACGGGCAAACACGTCTTGGTCGAAAAGCCGCTGGAGATCACGCTCAAACGCTGCGATGCCATCATCCGGGCGTGTGCCGATAACGCCGTAAAGCTGGCCACGATATTTCCCTCGCGTTTTCATGCAGTAGCCCGGGAACTGCGGCGGGCCGTACTGGCCAAGCGTTTTGGCCGGATCACCCTGGCCGATGCCTACGTCAAATGGTTTCGCAGCCAAGAGTATTATGATAGCGGCCGCTGGCGAGGGACGTGGGAGCTGGACGGCGGCGGCGCGCTCATGAACCAGGGGATTCATAGCGTGGATCTGCTCTTGTGGGTGATGGGGGATGTGGCGTCCGTCACCGCGCAGTGGGGGATGCTGGCCCACCAGCGGATTGCTGTCG
The DNA here is from genome assembly GCA_033762255.1 of Pirellulales bacterium. NCBI lineage: Bacteria > Pseudomonadati > Planctomycetota > Planctomycetia > Pirellulales > Pirellulales bacterium. The sequence continues at coordinate 16,018 of JANRLT010000052.1, forward strand.
AAGATACCGTGGTCGCCACACTACGGTTTACCAACGGCTCCTTGGGCGTGATCGAGGCGGGAACCGCCGTTTATCCCGGTTTTGTCAAGCGGATCGACATTTGCGGCAGCCAAGGGACCGCCGTCATGGAAGAGGAATCCCTGCGGGTGTGGGAGTTTGCGAAGGCGCATAAGGAGGACGCCGCAATCCGAGAGAAATTTGCCCTACAGACAAGTGGCGGCGGGGCCAGCGATCCCAAGGCAATTGGCCATCACGCACATGCGTTGCAGTTTGCGGATTTTTTAGCGGCGATCAAGCGTGATCGTCCGCCGAAAGCGGGGGGAGCGGAAGGTCGGCGAGCGGTGGAGGTGATTTTAGCAATTTACCAGGCGGCGGAGTCGGGCAAAGTAGTCAAGCTGCCGTTAACCACTGATCCGCGATTGCGGGCGCGGAGGGGGAGCGTGAAATGATTATTTCCCTTCTCCCCCCGGGAGAAGGTGGCGAGGAACGAGCCGGATGCGGGGCGATTGGGAAAGGCAGAATTATGAATGCAGAATGCAGAATAAAAGGGGTTTTAACTCCACTCCTCCACTCCTCCAAACTCCACTCCTCCAAACTCCACTCCTCCAGCGTCCAGCAGCCCTCACCCCGGCCCTCTCCCAGAATCAGGTTGGAATAGAATAGAAGATCGCTACTGGGAGAGGGAGAAAAATACCCCTTCTCCCCCCGGGAGAAGGTGGCGAGGAACGAGCCGGATGAGGGGATTGGGAAAGGCAGAATTATGAATGCAGAATGCAGAATGAATGGGGTTTTTTCTAGCTCCTCTCCTCAAGCAGCCCTCACCCCGGCCCTCTCCCAGAATCAGGTTGAAATAGAATAGAGGATCGCTACTGGGAGAGGGAGAAAGTCAAAAACCAAATACCACTCCTCCACCCCTCCATTACTCCATTACTCCATTACTCCATTACTCCATTACTCCATTACTCCATTACTCCATTACTCCACTCCTCCAGTCTCCAACCTCCCCCACCCATGCACGCCGAAATTATTTCCATTGGCGATGAACTGACCAGCGGCCAGCGACTTGATACCAACTCCCAATGGCTTGCGTTGCAATTGGGGGATTTGGGCGTGCGGACGCTGTACCATACGACCGTGGCGGACGATATGGACGCCAACGTGCGGGTCTTTCAGACAGCGCTTGCGCGGGCGGAAATTATTGTCGCGACGGGAGGATTAGGCCCCACCGCCGACGACCTGACGCGGCAATCACTGGCCGCCGCCACTGGTCGCGAATTGAAGCTCGATCACGCGGCCTTGGCCGATATCGAGGCTCTTTTTACCAAGCGTGGGCGGGAAATGCCCCAACGCAACCGCGTGCAGGCCGAATTTCCCGCTGGTAGCCGCGTCATCCCCAATCCCCACGGTACCGCTCCCGGGATTGACCTGTTGCACACACGCGCTGATGGCACGCACAGTCGCATCTTTTGCCTGCCAGGGGTACCGGCCGAGATGCGCGAGATGTGGGCCGCGACAGTCGTCCCCTCGATCCGGGAATTTACTGGCGAAAATGGTGTGATTCAGCACCGGGTCATTAGGTGCTTTGGCGTGGGAGAAAGCGACCTTGAGGCGATGCTGCCCGATCTGATTCGCCGGGGACGTGATCCGCAGGTCGGAATCACCGTCAGCAAAGCCACGATCAGCCTCCGGATCACCGCCAAGGGTGCCGACGCGCTGGCGTGCGACCAGCTTATTGCCCCCACGACGCAAATTGTGCGCGACTGCCTGGGAGAGTTGATTTTTGGCCAGGGGGATGAAGAGTTGGAGCACGCCGTGCTCAAACTGTTGGGAACGCACAGCGCTAGCCTGGCAACCGCCGAATGGGGGAGTGAAGGTCAGATCGCCCGTTGGCTGCGCGCGGTGCCAGGAAACGAAATCAGTTATGCGGGGGGAGCGGTACTGGGGGGCCTGCATTCTGTCGGTCAATTTTTGGCAATGAAGGGGAGCGCCGCGGAATTGACCAAAGAGGAATTGACGCGTCGATTAGCCGAGCGTTGCCGGGAATTGTGGCATACCGATTATGGGCTGGCCGTTGGCCCCGCGCCGGCCAGTTCCACCAATCTAACCCAGGGGACCGCAGATACCGCGCAGCCTCCTAAGATATGGCTCTCCTTGGCAGGACCGGAAAAGACCATCAGTCTGTCGCAGCTTTTTGCGGGGCATCCCGACTTGCTCATCATCCGCGCGGCCAAGCAAGCGTTGAATATGTTAAGGCTGGCTTTGGTAAAGCGGGCCAATCGCGAAGGCAATGCGGAATAACCCGCATAACGATTTTATTTTTTAACGGTTCCTTTTCCCGCACCATTGACGTGAAAGCCACGCCGCCGTTCCAGGCTATATCGCTGCAGGGCTTCTTCGATGGTGGGATGGGCGGCGGTGGCGGGCTGCATTTGGTCGACTTCCACGGCCTTCCCCTCTAGTTGCTTATAATCCTGAAAAAACCGCCGCAGCATGGTTAGTTTGTGCACCGGCAGTTCGCTGGCGTCGCGCACGCCGCTATATTCGGGGTCATTCAGCGCCACGGCCAAAATTTTGTGGTCCCGCTTGCCGCTATCAATCATCGTCATTAACCCAATCGCCCGCGCTTGGACCATGGTCAGGGGGGCGACCGCCTCCTGGCATAATACCAGCACGTCCAGCGGGTCGTCATCCTCGGCAAAGGTTTGCGGGATGAACCCGTAATTCGCGGGGTAATACACCGCCGAATACAGCACCCGGTCCATCCGCAACAGGCCGGTTTCCTTGTCAAGTTCGTACTTGACGCTCGAACCCATGGGAATCTCGATGATCGCCGTAAATTCCATAGGCAGGTTCTCGCCAGGAGTTACATCGTGCCAAGCATGGGTCATGGAAATACCAGGAAATAGGTGGCAAATCAGAAAGGCCAGTGTAATAAAGCCTTAATTTGCGCACTCAGGCGTTAATCCGCAAGTGACAATCACGTGCGGGGCAAAAATTGCCCAAAAAACCCGAAAAATTCGCCATTTTACACCAGGATGTCACCGAGGCTAAAGAGTTTTAGCTCAAGACGACCGAAGTAGTCGAAAATTAGGCTAGAACTAAACTATGGAATTGAGTTTTAGAAAAGATGCGTCTAAGATTGTTCAGACGACAGTTGTTTGAACATTCAATAAGTCCGTTCTTAACAATGAATCCCAACGATAACCTCCACCTCGCTGTCCAATTCTTTTTGCAATTGGCAATTATTCTGGTTTTTTGCCAAATTGTGGGCGCGATTGCGGCAAAACTGGGCCAGCCCCAGGTTGTAGCCGAAATGATCGCCGGCGTGCTGCTAGGCCCATCACTGTTTGGATTATTCTGGCCGGAACTACAACAGTCGTTGTTCCCGTGGGATAAATCACAGACCATACGCGACACCCAGAGTTATCTTTTTCCCGCGTCGCAGTTGGGATTGGCGTTGTATATGTTCATCGTGGGTTTGGAATTTCGGGTGGACATTATTAAAAATCAATGGCGCAGTTCGCTGGCGGTATCGCTGGCCGGGATGATCGCGCCGTTTGCGCTGGGGGCGTTATTAGCGTGGTATTTTTATCATTATACCAATCTCTTTCCCCCGCGGACCAATCTGACAGAGGCGATGCTGTTTTTGGGGGCGTCAATGTGCATCACCGCGTTTCCCATGTTAGCGCGGATTATTGTGTACAAGGGGTTAAATGGCACCACCATGGGGACCGTGGCGATCGGGGCGGGAGCTATTGACGATGCCACGGCCTGGTGCCTCTTGGCGTTGGTATTGGCTAGCTTTGATGATAACTATCAACATGCCATCAATAGCATCGGCGGTGGCATGGCGTTTGTCCTGTTGGCCACGCTGGTGCTAAGGCCACTCTTTAAGTGGATCGAGCCGTGGCTAGTTAGAAAAGACCGCCTGACGGAAGCGGGCCTGGTGTTATGCCTGGCGGCCATGTGCCTGGGAGCCTGGTATACCGATATGTTGCATCTGCACGCGGTGTTTGGCGCGTTTATTGTCGGCTCGATCTTGCCACGGGGGCCGGTTACCCGCGATATAATCGCCCGCGTGCAGCCGCTAACGGTGGCCTTGCTGTTACCGCTGTTTTTTACGTATTCCGGCTTAAATACCCAGATCGGACTGCTCAATTCCGCTTATTTGTGGTGGATGTGCCTCTTGGTGCTAATTGTGGCCAATCTGGGGAAGGGGGTCGCCTGTTGGCTGGCGGCGCTGGCCACGGGACTTCCCAACCGCGAGGCGATGGGGATCGGCACGCTGATGAACGCGCGGGGCTTGATGGAGCTGATTATTATCAATATCGGGTTATCACGCGGAGTTATCAGCGCGGAACTGTTTGCCATTTTGGTGATTATGGCCGTCATGACCACGCTGATCGCGTCTCCCCTTTTTGAATGGCTGGTCGGCAGCGATGTCAAACCCGACCCCGATCAATCCGCGGCTACGGCGTTTGAGTGATCTGTCACTGGAACACTCGTTCCACAAAGCCGCCGATGGCATCGGCGGTTAGAGCGCATCATTCTTACCGATTTCAATTCGTAATTGATTTACTCCGTCGCCGCGGTGGTTCCCCTTTCCAGCGATTATGCAGCCACCAGTATTGCGATGGCTCCACGCGGATCATGGATTCTAATTCGCTGGTGAACCACTGCGTCAGTTCCTGCGTGGAAAGTTCCGCAGTCGCGGGATCATACGTCGCTAACAGCGACATCTCGTAATGCAGCGGTGGGCCTATCCGCCTACCGCAACTAACGCCCAAGGGGGCCTGATTAGCCAAAACAAACAGCGCGATCGCCTTGTGCGTGCTGGCGGGCTTGCCAAAAAAGTCCACCCAACATCCCTTGGGTCCGGCGTTTTGATCCGCCAAGAGCAGCAGCGTCGCCCGTCGTTCCAGCAGTTGGGCAATTTCGGGCGCGCTTCCATCCTTGGGGAGTAAATGCTGCCCCTTGGCCGAGCGGAATGAATTGAGATATTCATGCAAATAAGGGTTATCCAGTTTGCGGGCCACCGCGTAGGTTTCAAAGCCAAACAGCCCAAAGGTGTACGCCGCTAGCTCAAAATTGCCATAATGGGCGGAAATGAGCACCTTGGGCCGATCCTGCCACAACAGCCGCATCAGGCCCGCCATATCGGCAAAATCCAGATAATCCCGCCAGTTCGTCAGGTGAATTTTACGCCGCGCGTGGGCGATTTCAGCCAGCATCAGTATCAAATGCGCCCACATCCGCCGCGCGCAAATCGCCCGTTGTTCGTCGGACCAGTGGGGAAAGGCGGTCCGGAGATTTTCCACTAAAACGCGCCTGCGAATGTGAAAAAGATCATGGCAGAGCCACGCCAACCAATTCGCAAGATCCACGCAAGCGGCCAGCGACCACGATTGCAGCACGCACACGATCAAACGCACCGCCAGATAAACAGCGTAATCCCGCGCGCGGGTTGGCCAAGAGGAGATGGACTTTAGTATCATGGGCCTTTATCGACCAAAGGACCAGCATATCTCAGCAGTGCTCTTTGGAATAGTGACAAGCGCAGCGTCGTCTAAAAGGGGATGAAAATTGAATCAATAAGTCCAACGCCCTGATTGATTATCCAAGACCAATATAAGTTTAGCCGCAGATGCAAAGCGCGTGACAGTGGCTCTGATTTACAGACAGAATTCCCAAGTACATTATCTTAAGCGGGAAATGGCATTTTTGACAATGCAATCCTTTAATTCGCCGTCACTCCAGAGTTGTAAATACACTACCGCTAAAGGTCATTGTACTGAAACATAATCCCGCGATTCAAAGACCGGCCGTGTGGGGACGGGATGATACCTCGGCCAAGGGGGTTGGACACCGTGGGGTGTAAATTCGGGGGGCGGCGGGGGTACGGCGTTCAGGGGGGCATTATTTGCGGATGTGTATCCCGGCGGATGTTGCGCGCAGTCCGCGCAACGAGCTTTTCGGTTTCGTATTTGACAGTCGCCCGTCATGCGGTTGGGTTCGCCGGGCGCATCGGCCAACCCTGCCTGACTGTCGGGGAGTGGACCAACCGGCGGAGCTTGCCGCCAACTGCGCCACCACGGGACGGGACTGATCGGCCCGCGCGGCAGTTCGCAACCGCAAATCCACAGACTTGCGCCGCATAAACAGAGCGATAGTATTTGGCGAATCCCGCGCGGCATGTTGCTAGCAAGGGGAATTGCAAATAAGAGGGGTTGCTAGTGGCTATATCGGCATTTATTGCCGTCAAAGTTCACCTAACCGGCAAAGTTACGCCAATGCGGGGCGTTAGTTGCCGCTAGCGTGGTGGATAGGCGTCGGTTAGATGGGCTTATCGCTTGGGCTCGGTATGGGATGGATCCGCCGGCCGCATGATATATTTGCCCCCTAACTGAATTAACAAAAAGACCACCGCGGGTATTAGCAACGCCCAGACCCAAATATTGTCCGGCCACCAGCGGGGAGGTTGCCATCCCGCGGTATGTAATAGTCGCAACACGACCGCGACGAATAACAAATAAAACGGAATTAATAGCAAAAACAGGCAGCCGACCGAGGCCATGATCCCCTTAAAATTTTCCTCCTCGGCGGCCTCCTCCACGCGGACCTCGATACGGCGGCCGCGCTTGAGACTCCGTTCAAGTGTCTCGGTAAGTTCAATCGCCCGCGAGGCGTCATTCCATCGGGGGACGGGGGCGTCATGGCGGGAAAGTAGACGCAAGACTTGCTCATAAGCCGCACCGCCGACACTCCACGTGACAGGGGGTAACGTAGACACCGCTGGGGGAGCTTGACCGCCGTATTGGGCCACGTTTAAGCCCCGCGGCACGGGTGGAGGATTGAACCGCAGCAAGCATTCACCGGGCGGGTCCCAATCTGGCAGGGTCCATTCCGCGGTTCCCAAATTCCCGCGCAAAAGTAGTCGCACGCCGCGGGGGCCCAAGCCGGGGCTAACCGTCCAGCGAACCCCCGTCCCCCCCACGCAGTCAAGTTGCACGCTCAGATTCCCTAGATCCATTTCTCGCGCATCACCAGGATTGGTATTGGACGCCAGACTGGGTGGGGATGTTTGACTCTTATTCGCGGGTAAATTAACCAGGTTGGGTTTGCCGCCGTGCCCCCCCGCCAATCCCTGAACCGCGCTCACCTCGCCGCATAGCGCGCGGATCAGATCCAGATCGCGGCTAAACTGCCGCAACACGTCATCCGCGGCGCCGGGGGGTAGCTCGCGGTGAAGTTCCACAGCGGTAATCGGGCCAAGGGGCGAGTCCGCCGGAACGCCCAGCCATTGGGCCATTTCGCTGATATGGGGATGCGTCCGCCAGGGTAAAAAGGGCCATAAGGCGCTAGCACCGTTGCGCTGCTGCAATTCCAATTCATACGCCAGTAAGAGAGAATTGCACGCCGGGTGAGCGACAACCAACGGCACTTGCAGCATCAACAACTGCCGCAAGCGGGCCTCGGCCTCGTCCTGGGTGGGGGATATGCCAAGAATGATCGCATCCATCGCGGTCGCATAGCGGCCATCTTCCACGATATCCCGCCAGTCCAAAAGAATTTGGCAATCGGGCTGCTCCGCCAACAATGGGGCGTGATCGGGGGTGGCATTGGCCAACAGGCGCAGCTCGGCCCGATCTTCGTCCAGCAAATACTGGACAAAATTGCAAATGTCCGTGTCATGACCAATCAAACCCAGACGTAGTTTTTGCAAAGGGGATGTTCCGGTAGGCGACGACGGTAACCTTAAAATACACGTATGACGAGGTACTATTTTTCTATCTTAGCAAATTATGATAAATCGCGTAGTGGAGCGACAAATTGTGGGTGATAATGTTTGCTGGCAATTCCAACTAACTTTTTTGGGGTTAAATTATGCTTGAAGGGGGTCAAGAGCCGGTTACTGAAAGTGTGGAAAAATATTCCACTCGCAAGCTTATTATAAAATTCTGCGCCGGGATATTTTTGGGTTTGGTTGGTCTGGTCTTTGCGGTATTGACCATTGCGATCTTGATTGCTTGCTTGGCCCAGCCGCTAAAGATTAAACAAGAGGGTTTATTTTTATTAGCGGTTATGGGTTTATTGGCAATCATATGCCTGCAGTTTTGTTATGGTTTTTTGTTCAATCGTAAGTCAGCGGATGGAAATTATCTTTCGCCCTGGACGATAGGGGTTTTTGGAATCTTGCTTTTTTCGGTACAGCTGGCGATGACGCTAAATGATCAAGACTGGAAATCTTTTATAAGGACAGTGCCGATTAGCTTGTTAATGATTATAAGCTGGTTGGTGCCACTGATAAGAAAATTAACGCAACAGCCAGTAGATCCGCCAGCATCCCAGTAACGGGGCTGTTGAATTAATGTGGGCAAATGCTTTTTTGCCTGCGACCAATATTAGACGTTACTCAGTATGCCGCGCGGCGCGTCGCGGCGCGGCTAAACATGGTAAACATTTTGACCCCCGGCCAAAACGACAAATTCGCCATCTGCTATGGTGGGACTGCGCCGGTATTGTCTTTGTAAAATTACCAAACCGCTAGCGGCTTGTCGCCACCCTACGGCACTAAACAGAATCTCCCGTCTCCCGCCTCCCGCCTCCGATACCATGGGCGGCTTTGTGGCTCTATCCAGTTCTATCCCATATCGCTAGTCCCGTCCGGCGGACGGGACCTACCCTTTTCCCCCGACCTCCGCCTCCCACCGCCGATACCATCGGCGGCTTTGTGGCTCTATCCTCTATCCCCTAATTCATCCGCACACGGAGTGTGCGGACGACACTCTCCGCCGTCGCCATACCAGCCACGTCATACCAGCGATGCCTACCATAATGGTTCCCGGCTCAGGGATGCTGGCCACGGCCAGGGCCACCGCCGCGCCGGCGTCGATCCGTCCATGGCCAAAGAATTGGTCCCGGCCCGGGGCACCCAGATCGACCGCGCTGTCGCGGAGGATTTGCTCGACTTGATCGGGGGTTAGGTTGGGGTTGACCGACCAGATCAGGCCCGCCACGCCCGCGGCCAGCGGTGTGGAAAAACTGGTTCCCCCGCTGAGCAGGGCGTAGCCGTTGGGGGCCAGGGGCGGGTCCGCCGCCACGATGTTTTGGGCCGGGGCGACAAAGTCCACAAAGTTGCCAAAGGAACTGCCATTATTAGTTGATTGCACCCAACGTTCGTCGTTGGGGTTGGTTCCACCAATAAAGATTAGCGAGGGATAATCGGCGATTGTTTCTAAGCGGTTGCTGTTTCCCGCTCCCACAAAGACCAAACTTCCCTTGGAACGGGCGTAATCGGCGGCGTCCGCCACGATGCCGGGATCCCCCAACGTGTAAGACACGTTAATGATTTTGCACCCCTGGTCGGCCGCCAGGCGGATGCCATTGGCGATGGATTGCGCGTTCGTTTGGGCCGTATCATTGGTAATGCGGATCGGTTGGATCAAAAAGTTTCCCACTCCCGCGCCGCCGATGTTGTTGTTAATTTGCATGGCCAGAACGCTAGCCACGTACGTTCCGTGGCGAATGGAGGTGTTCCCCGCTGCCAACTGCGCATCGGTAAATGGTGGAAAGATGGTGGGACTGCCCAGTCCCGCCACCGCCGTGCTGAGCGCCGGCAACACGCGACTGGTCAGATCGGGCGTGGTGCTTATGACTCCGGTGTCCAGGATCGCCACTTTGAGCGTGGGATCCCCCAGAGTCACGCTCCAGGCGTCCTCCAAGTGCATCTTGGTTGAATACCACTGCAAATTTTGCGGCGCGCGGTAGTAAAAGTCGTTGGGCAAAAAAGGAACCGCCCACGCCTGACTGAGGATTCCGCCAAAGAAAGCGCAACACACGAATAAACTGCGAACGGGCAAAGGCATCACAAATGTCTCTTCAAGGGTGTATGGGTTGAGCGTGCAAAGCGGGCAATTGTGCAAAAATTGCCTATTGATACCAGCGAGCATGCCGCCGCGTCGCAATAAGGGCGTCGCGCGAACAGTGGACCGCCGGGCTAGCGAATCAAAGGATAGAAAGCGTTCGTTAGCGTGCTCTGCTGAAAAGAATGTTCCTCACACACCTGTATTGTAACTTCCAGGAACGGTTATCGCGAGAGTTTGGCGGGTCCAGCACCAAAAAAGTGCTTGACTTTTGTCGCTGTATAGTGTATATGTATACACTTATCGGGGCGGGGGAGCGGTGTTTTGTCGATTTTAACAATAAAACCGCGATTCCCCAGCAAGAACCGTAGGTAGAGGCAAAACGCAGATAAATCAGAAAGGCCCGGGCATGTCCACCGAAATCCAAACTGACGAACTGGCCGCGGTGTTGGACCGGATCGCGGGGGAAATTTTGCGGCAGGCGGGGGTGATCGGCCCGCCGGTGAATGTGTTGCAGTTGGCAATTCGTCTGGGCTTTCAGATCGCTTGGGACGAACGGCAGACCGCCCGTGCGCGCTTGGCTCGTCCGCCCCGACCGGGGAATGGGTCGGCGGGGGGCGGATTGATTTTATTGCGCCACGAACCACGGCCCGAGCGTCGCCAATGGGCGGTGGCGCATGAACTGGGGGAGGCATGGTCCTGGCGGGTGTTTGAGATGTTGGATCAAGATCCCCGTACCACGCGGCCCGCCCTGCGCGAGCAAATTGCCAATTGGCTGGCGGGACGCATTTTGGTTCCGGGGGCTTGGTTGACAGCGTCGGGGGAGGAATGGGACTGGGATTTATTGCGGCTAAAACAGCGATTTAGCACCGCCAGCCATGAATTGATCGCGCGGCGGATGCTGGATTGCGAACCGCCGGTCGTCATTACCGTTTTTGACCAGGGAAGCATCGTGTTGAGACAAGGGAATTTACGGCAACGCCCGCCGCGCTGGTCGGAAAGGGAAGAAGCGTGCCGCCAAACCGCCATTGTCGAGGCCCGGCCCGAGGAAGTAACCGGCAATCCCCGCATTCGCTGTTGGCCATTGACCGAGCCGGGCTGGCTGCGGGAAATTATCCGCACCGAATATTCCGCTAAGATGGTGGAATGGGACTAGGGGGACACAAAAGGATCCCGTGGCGGTAATTAACCAGCATCATCCCGTCGCGGCTATGAACCTGCATCACATTTTGCCACGTTTTCAGTGCGGAATGTTGTGTTTTGGCATCATACTTCTTCAACTGAAAACTCCCCGGCGGTAATTTCTAAGTAATTGCTATTTATGGCTTTAGGGTGGTTTTTGTGGGTTTTGCAGGGGGCTGGCATTAGCCTTGCAATTGAGGTGTCGCAGGACGTTGCCCACCAGGGTGGCGTGACACGACCTTGTGCCTGCTCGGGAATTCAGCCCGCAGCGTCAGCAAGGGACTTTTTGCCTTTGCTATTCACGGAATTCTGGCGAATTCCGCTACTGAGAAAGCCTGCCCATGCCAGCCGTCGCTTGTACCCCCGCCAACTTACCCGCCAAGGCCGCGCGATATCAGTCCCTGGATATGTGGCGCGGGATCGCGTGTCTGCTCATGGTGGTGTTTCATACCACCATGCAGGTCACCCTCCCCACCGAGCAGGCCGCGCCCGCCAGTGATTGGCTAGGCCGCCTGGGCCAAACCTTAATCTTGGCCACCGCCCGGATGTGGGTGGGGGTGCCGGTTTTCTTTGTGATTAGCGGTTATTGCATCATGGCCACGCTGGATTCGCGGCGACGCGGTAAAGGCGGATTGGGGGATTATATTTTGCGGCGCGTGCGGCGAATTTATCCCCCGTACTGGATAGCGCTGGCCGTGGCGGTGATTGGCATCTGGGCGGTGGAGGCCGCTGGTTGGCACGGTCTATTTAGCGAGGGACGGTTTACCATTCCCCTGCCGTGGGAGATGACCGCCGCGCAGTGGATTGGCAATTTGACATTAACCGAGACCTGGCGGCCGCTTATCACGACCGATCCCATGTCGCACTTGCTGCCAAACACCTGGACCCTGTGCTATGAGGAGCAGTTTTATCTGGTGGCGGGTGTGTTGTTATGGATGGCCCCGCGCAAGATTTTTACCGCTGCGGCGATCTTTACCGCGCTCAGTTTTGTGGTCAAGGTGGTCGCGCATAAACTGAATGTGCCGCTGTTTGGCACGTTTTTGGATGGGCGGTGGCTGCTCATCGCGGCGGGGATCATGGTGTACTACCGGATCAATTATGCCACCTTATGGCAAGGCCGCGCGATCGAGGCGCTATTGCTGATCGGCGTGCTGACCAGCGATTTAGGCCCGGCCAGCTTGTTTGATGTGGAACCGACGAACGACCTAGAGCGGCTGGCGGGTTTTGGCTTTGCCTTGTTGATTTCGCTGCTCTACAAGTTTGACGCGCGGATCATGGGAACGGCGGTGGCGCAGACGTTTGCCCGCGTGGGGACGATGAGCTACAGCGTGTACTTGATCCATCCGCTGGTTGCCAAGGGGATCAGTTATGGCCTGTATCGCAACGGTTTTACAGCACCCTGGTTCACGCTGCTGGTGGTGATTCCCGCGTGTTTGGCCGCTTCACTGATGTGCGGCTGGGTCTTTTATCAATTGGTCGAGCGTTGGTTTTTGAATCAACCGCTGGCTGCCCGGCAGTCGAACGTCGCGGAAAAAATGACGGCGGAAGCAAGCGGGAATATCGTCCAGCCCGTCGAATTGTCAACCGCTTTGACCGCCTCCGTGACCGGCCCGGCATTTCAAACAACTCTTGGTCCGATTTGGCCGGATATTGACCAGCGGTTGGCAGCCTCAACAACTGTCACAGGGACATCGTCAACAACGACCACTTCGATCACTTGATTTCCTTCCTCTGGGCAAGCAGGCTAAAGATTTGCAATTGTCAGTTACACACAACCAGGAACGACAACCATGCGACAAATGTGGATCAATATAAAATCAACTTGTTTCCCGAGCTGCTTGCGGGCAATGCTGGTTTGGGCCGCGGTGCTCATGGTACAGTTTGACACACACGCCGCCCCGCCAGCCCCGCTCCCCTGTTTTCATCCCGGTGCCTATCACCTCCGGGCGTTGCCGGGTCCCGCGCCGCAAATTATTTTGTCCCAGCAAGTCACTTACTCCGACGTGCCGCCGCCAGTTTGGCAACTTTCGCCCCAACAGCGGGATTATGAAATCGCCCGTGTGCGGGGAATCCTGGCCCAACGGCTCGATCGCGACCGGACGCAGCTTCTCTTGGAAAGCCAAATCCGCATCGCCCGTGGCGAGGTCGAGGCTTTTCGTCGCTTGCAGCAAGAGTATGCGGGCTTTAACCGCTTTGTCGGTGGGGGAAATCCGTTCCCCGTTTCAGAAGAGCAAATGCGTTTGAATTTAACCGCCGCCCAGGAAAAACTGCGAATTTTAGAATGGGAACAAGGCCGCTTTGATCAATTTGGTCAGTTGCAGGGTTATTTGCGGGATTTGGAAGCAGCGCAAATTCCAGCAGCGCAAATTCCCCTGCCGAACGACTTGCAGCTCAAGGAGGAGAAACCGTTGCGGTAAAATAAGGGATATGGGTATATTGATGGTCGGCATTTCTTTTCGCATCTAGGGAACGACTTATCATGGACCCGTTTGGCATGCAATCACGCTCGGCCCCGCAGGGGCGGCGCTCTGTTCCGTTTGTCGCCCGCCTTTTGCCAATCATGATTGGGCTGGGGGGGGTGATGGTTTTTTTGGCGACCAATTGCAAGCCCGGGCCATTTGGGCGCAATCAGGTGCTGGCTTTGTCGCTGGATGACGAGAAAAACCTGGGGAAGCAAGCCTTTGTCCAGGCGCTAAGCAGCGAAAAGGTCCTTGACGAACGCGTCCAGCGTATTAGCCAGGTAGAAAAGGACTTGGTGACGCGGGTCGAATACATTACCGCCCGCTTGATCGCCGCCGCGCGCGATCCCAATGTGCTCAAGCTAGCCAAAGTGCCCGAGGACACGTTTGAATGGGAAGTCCGCGTGGTGGAAAATGACACACCCAACGCGTATTGCCTGCCCGGGGGGAAAATGGTCGTGTACACGGGAATTATTCCGGTGGCGTATAATGACGCCGCGCTCGCGGCGGTGATCGGCCATGAGATCTCGCATGCGTTGTTTCGGCATGGGAATGAGCGAATGTCCACCGAGAAAGCCCAGCAAATGGCGGCGATGGCCGCTGCGGGGGCGTTTAGCGACGATGTCCGCCAGCAGCAGTTTGTGATGGCGGCGTTTGGCATCGGGACCAAGGTGGGCATCACGCTCCCCTTTAACCGCAGCCACGAGCTAGAGGCCGATCGTATGGGCGTGGTGCTGATGGCGGCCGCGGGCTATCCGCCAGAGGAATCGATTCGCTTTTGGGAGCGTATGGGCAAACTGGCCGGGGGGGCCAAACCGCCGGAATACCTTTCGACACATCCGTCGGACTCCACCCGCATGAGTGAATTAACCGAGTGGATGCCCACCGCGCAGCCCTACTATGATTCATCACAAAAGCAGCGGGTGCAGGTCTTGCCGGGATTGCGGGCGGAACGCCAATAGCGCATGTCCAGCCTCGCTTGTGGGATATAATTCCCTAAAATGGCAAGGTACGCCCAGGGGGCCGTGGTTGGCGGGATAGGCCCCAAAGCGGCAAGATCGTTATAAAAACTAGACTTTTCTGGATATTTCCGGCGTTGAGGATTGATTTGGGGACTTGACCCGTCCCCGTCTTGGCCGAAAAATATTCAGTGGTCGGACGCTTGCCCCTCTCTTTACCTATTCCCCTCCGCCATGAGTCACTAATGTCACAATTGGCGCGACTTGCGATTGGCCGTTTGCAATGCGACGCGGATTTACGTCCGCTGTTGTGGGGGATGTGGGATGCCATTGACCGCGAAGGCTTGCGCCTGCAAACCTTTCAAAGTCGCGCCAGTTATGAGCCGGTCGACGCCGCGACATCCATCACGGGGCTTTGCCCGCGGCATTTGGATAGCTGGCTGATGGATCCCGCGCGGGTACGGCAGCTCTTTGCCCGCGCCGCCAAACAGAGCGACTTGTCAATTTTGTGGGGCGATTTATTTGCTCCCGGCGTCGAATGTCCCGTGGCCGGCTCGCGGGATGCCCTTGGCCCGGGCAAGCCAGGCTGCCTTGCCAATTATTCCGCGCCCGAACGGAGCCGCTGCAGCGATTTGGCAAATTGGCTGCAAATGCCAACCTTGGGCGTGGTGCATGTCGCCCGCTTGCAGAACTGCCGCTGGCCCGCGCGGCCGGCCAATATCAGCGGACTGATCCTGGATGGACTGGCCGATGACCGCGATTTTTACTATTGGAAAACACAATTCGAAGCCTTATGGAATGTGCCGGTGTTGGGGGGGATGGCTTTGTGCCCCCCACTGCGGGAACAAGTGATCCGCTTGCAACCGGGCGAAGAACCCCCCCGTGAACTTTGCCGCCTTCTGGGACATGAATTACTGCGGCATACTTCGGCACAATTGCTCATCAGCCTGGGACAACAAGCCCTGTCGTGGGTGCTCGATGACGCGGGCGCTGCCGTTGTGCAAATCGAGCCCCCCGCGTCGGGCTATGGCCTGCGCCCGCGCATCGCCGTGGCCTATGATGACGCGTTTCATTGCTACTTTCCCGATGTCCTGGAAGAGTGTGAATTAGCCGGGGCGGAGGTTGTCGATTTTTCGCCGCTGCGGGATGAATCCCTGCCCGCCGATACGGATTTGGTCTATATCGGCTGCGGGCATCCTTACCGATTTGCCAGCCAGCTTGGCTCCAACACCTGTTTGCAATCCGCGTTAAAAGAGCATGTTTGCCAGGGAAAGCGAATCTACGCCGAAGGAGGGGGACTGGCGTATTTGGCGCGAGAACTGGTTTTGCCCGATCAGACGCGTTTGCCCATGCTGGGCATTCTACCGGCGATTGTGGAGTTAGGTCCCAGTTTGCAGCGAGCGCGCGGATTTGAGCAAGCCCTGGAGGCCAAATCCTGGTTGGGAGAAGCGGGGCAGTTTTTGCGCGGGTATCACAATTGCAATTGGTCGATTCGCCCGCTGGATCGGGTGCAAATGCTCCTCAAATCCCCCGCCGGCGAGCCACTCATGATTGCCCGGCACCACGCCATTGGCAGCACGGTGCATTTGCACTTTGCGGCGGCGGGGCAGTTAATCCAAAATCTGTTGCGCCCCTGCCCCGCGTCGTTGGATTGGGCGGGACGGTGATCCCCCCTGGCTGGGCGTGTTACACGTCCACCGTCGGCAAGCCGACATATAGCTGCAAAATTTGGCTTTGCACCTTGATCGCGCGCAGCAGCACCCAGATCTGTTCGGGCGAGAATTTATCCGGGTCCGTGCTAGCCAAACGTTCCAGGTCTTCGGCCATGGCGGCATGCTGGTCGGTCGCTTGTTGCAACCGCAAACCCATTTCTTGCCAGGCCTGGGCCAGCAAGGATTCGTCACGCAGTTCGTCTAATTCTTCCACCTGATTGGTCAATAACAGGCACAGGCGGGCCACATCCCGCGGGGGAGCCTGGGGCTCCAGGCGTTCAATCAATAAGGCCAAGTCGTGGCATCGCATACGCGCACCTAAAAAGTGGAAAAAGTGACTGGCATTGCGTGGCTGACAGCCTGGCAATACCCCTGCAAATCTTGGCCGCGCCGGATAAGTAAAGCGCGGTCCCACCCGGGAAAAGGGGCGGGGCAGGTTTTAACAAAAGTCGCCAGGCCAGGACTGAGGCCCCGTCGTCAATGGCCCAGGCGGGCACTTCCTTTTGAAACCTGACAAATCGTAGCTTGCAAAAGAACGCAAATCTGGGAAATTAGGGAGAGAAAATTCAATCTTTTTGCCAAAAATGCCACCGGAATTTACCCCCGCGGCGCACTTGGCAACGGTTTTTCCGATCGTAACGGCATTTTTTACCAATGGAACTTTAAATGGCGGAATTGGGTGTAAATATCGATCATGTCGCCACACTGCGGCAAGCCCGCCGCACCTACGAGCCGGACCCCGTGTGGGCGGCGGTGTTGGCGGAATTGGGGGGGGCGGATGGCATCACCATTCACCTGCGCGAAGATCGCCGCCATATCCAAGACCGCGATCTAGAGGTCTTGCGGCGAACCGTGACGGTCAAGCTCAATTTAGAACTGGCGTGCAGCCGCGAAATTGTCGATGTGGCGTGTCGGGTGCACTGTGATCAAGCGACCCTCGTCCCTGAAAAACGGGAGGAAATCACGACCGAGGGGGGGCTGGATGTCATTGGGCATCGGTCCGCAGTCGCCCAGGCCGTGGCGCAACTGCGGGAAAATGGCATTATTGTCAGTTTATTTATCGACCCCGACGAAGAGCAAATTCGCGCCAGTCGCGATCTGGGAGTGGAGGCGGTGGAGTTGCATACCGGCTCTTACGCCCACGCGCGGGTTGGTTCGGCCCGGGAATTGGAGTTGTGCAAATTGGCCAATGCCGGCCGTTTGGTAAGGGAATTGGGCCTGACCCTGCACGCGGGGCATGGTTTGAATTATCATAATGTGCGGCCAGTGGCGCAAATCCCCGGCATGTCCGAGTTAAACATCGGCCATGCCATCATGGCCCGGGCCATGTATGTGGGGATGACCGCCGCCGTGCGAGAAATGAAGTCGCTCATATCCCCGGTTTAGGCTGAAACGCCGCGAACGACGGTGCGCATCAATTTATGCCCCTCCACGCCGCCAGCCTATTTTGTGATGCCTAGCTTTTCATTTGGCAAGTAGCCAAAGTTGTAGCGGGCCTTGAGTTTTCTTTTACCCCCCTCCCCCGTGCCGTTATGACTCCATCCCGCCATGTGCTAATCACTGGCCTGGGAATTGTCTGCCCTTGGGGAATTGGCAAAGAGGCCCTGTGGAGTCAATGGCAAGCGGGCCGCGGCGGCATCCGGCGAATCACTCAATTCGACCCCACGGGATTGCCCGTGGAATACGGCGGCGAAGTCCCGGACTTTGAGCCTAAGGAACATGTTCGCCCCCGCAAAAGCCTGAAAGTAATGTCGCGGGAAATCCAGTTTGCCTTTACCGCGGCGGACCTGGCTATGCGCGATGCCCGGTTGCGCGTGGGGACATTTCCACCAGAGCGGCTGGGGGTGGTCTTTGGCGCGGATATGATTTATTGCGATGCCTGGGAATTGATCGAACCGATTCAGGCCTGCATGCCTACTGGAAAATTTGAGTTTAACCGCTGGGCAACAGAAGGTTTACCGCGGATCATGCCGCTCTGGCTGCTAAAATACTTGCCCAATATGCCCGCCAGCCATGTGGCCATTGCCAACGACGCGCGGGGGCCCTGCAACAGCATTATTTTGAACGATGTCAGCGGGTTGACCGCCCTGGCGGAAGGGGTGCGCCTGATAGAGCGGAATTTAGTGGATCTGGTGATTGTGGGCGGAGTAGGGGCGCGGCTGCATCCCACGACGATTACCTTTCGCGTCGAGCAGTATTTAGCCCGTGGGACGGATGATCCCGCGACAGTCTGTCGGCCTTTTGGATTGCAGCGGGCGGGACAGGCCCTCGGGGAAGGGGCTGGCGCGCTGATTTTGGAATCCGCTGAACATGCCGCCGCCCGGCAAGCAACCAGCTACGGTCGGGTGGCCGGTTACGCCCTACGGCACGAGCCCCGCCGCGCTGGCCAGCCCCCCCGCGGCATCGCCGTGGCCGCCGCGCTGCGGGCCTGTCTGGAGGCGGCGCGAATCGATCCCGCGGAACTTAGCCATGTAAATTGCCAGGGGTTGGGGACGGAGCCGCATGATCAAGCGGAAGCCGACGTCCTGGCCCGAACGGTGGGGCGGGTGCCGGTATGCGCGCTCAAAGGGGCGTGGGGCAACATCGGGGCGGGAAGCGGACCTTTAGAGTTGGCCGCGTCCCTGTTGGCCCAGCAAACGGGTGTATTACCTCCCAATATCAACACGCGTCCACGCGATCCAGCCTGTCCGGTCTGGTCCGATGCCGCTGAACCTATACCCTTGGAACGGCGGGCCTTTGTCAAGTATAACTTTTCGATGACGGGACAAGCGGCGGCGGTCTGCGTCCAGACAGAGGGGTAGTGCTACGTCACCATGGCTGATTTGAGTTGGACGGATCAGCCATGGAACGCTAATTCAGCTTTGCAGCGGAAAATCCTTTGGGCTAGCGCCCACCGGCTGTTCCCAAACTAAAAATTGACACAGCAACTTATTCGTTAATCAATGATACGACACCTTGCCTGGGGGGTCGTTAAAGTATCTACATTGTGGTTACTGGCTTAATAATTGTTCGCAAGGCGCCAGCGAGCATCGGCAGAGCAAACGGCTGTGCCAGGACCGCGGCCAGCCCGGCAAGCAACAACTGTCGGCGTTCGTAATCGCGGGGAAAGTCCACGAGCGCGATGCCGGGGACGCCGGGATATGTCTGTTGATAATTAACCCAAGCGGACAAAATTGAATCCAGCGCGCCTGCTCCGCAGAGTACAACGGCCGCCGGTGTGGTCATCATAGGAGGTGTGGCATTTCCATGCGTCTGGTGGTCACTAGTGAATTGGCGCGCTTGATAACCCAGCGTGGAGATAGCTTGGCAAACACTATCGCGCAGGGAAGCCGCTCTCCCCCATACTTCGATCACTTCCAAAGGTCGATGTGAGGGCAACAAGCCCCCACTGGCCGCGGATTGTTCCCCTGAAGTGAATTCGGCGGTCAGCAAAATTTGCTCAGCGAGGCTTTGCGTTGGAAAGGGGTGCGGAAGCCGCGTCGCCCCGTTCAGTTGGTGTTTTTCGGGGGAAAAGCTCCGTTGCCGCCACCACAGCGGAAACTCGGCGCAGGGGATGCGCTGCGCTAGCGGCCAAGGGATGCCGCTACGGTTTTCGCCTTCGTGCCAGGCTGTTGTGAGATGACACCACGGGACAAGCGGCCACGCCGCGGCGATAATCCCCTGGTCCGCCCGATTTAACTCTCCGGGATAATTCTCAAACAGTAATATCGCCGCTGGCGGTGGCAACTGGCGTCCCACCCATAACCACAGCGTGGCCAAGTCTGGGCAACAACGGACGCGGGCGGAATTGCTTATATGCGAAAGGGCGGTTTGTGCCTCGGACGCGGCGGTGGATCCCACCCAAATCAATTCCGGCGGGTGAAAATCATTGTGGTCAAAATAAGAGTTGAGGGGAATCACGATGCGTCCGCCAGAAAAGTGGTTTCAGCGTCGCGGATGATAGCGAGGACGTTTTGCGGTGAATCCGCGGCGCGCAGGCCTTCCAACACGTTTGGTGCCACGATTAAGCGGCTGATGCGTGCCAGGATTTGCAGGTGGGATTTATCCTCCAGCATGCAAATCAAAAAAAACAGATCCGTGGGAATATTGCGGCTATTGCCAAAGGGGATGCCGCTAGGCAATCGCCCCAAGGCCACAAAGGCATCCCCCAAGATATGTGTTTGCGGGCGCCGCGCGTGCAACAGCGCGACCCCCTGCTCGAGCGCGGTGCTTTGCAGTTCTTCGCGGGCCTTAAGCGCGGCGGCCAATTTATCGTTATCCCACACTAGCCCGGTGCGGGCGGCCACCGCCACAATTGCCGGAAAAACCGCGGGACGGGTGCGGGCGTCCAAATTCAGTTCAATCGCCGCTGGCAGCAGCAACTCCGATAGCGTTAATTGAGCGCCGGCAGTCTGGCTTTGCGGCCCGCGTAAGACGGTTTCCATATCAGCCAGGTCTTCGGGATTTGAGCCGCCGATTCGCTGTTCGAGCCACTGATGAATTTCTTGTTCGGAAAAACGCCATTCGCCCCGCAGTCGGCGCGCCGGAATTTGACCCCGCTCGGCGAGGCGCAGCAGTTTATCCGGCGATAAATGCAGATAATCGGCCAAACGCGACAGGTCAAATTCGGTGCCGGACATCATCGACCCGGGGGCAAAAGGGAAAAACACCACCATTTCCTACTGTAACGCCTGCGGGCTTTTTAAGCTAGCAAAGCTGGTCTTTTGCTAGCATGGCGCGGTCGGCGGCGTTTTATAAAAATGCCCAAAACCAGTCTTGACCCAATTGGTGAAATCTTGAAAATCCCTCCCTCAGTGGACAGATCAGCAAACCCAGTTGATCGGTCTGTTCCCACCAGGCCTGTCCGTCGGGCAAGGAGGTCCCGCATGGCACGCTCGCATAAAAAATCCCACCCAGAGATATCGCTGCGGACGTTGTTTCCGCGGGCGGGTTGGCAGCATTGCCAGGATATCGTCTGCCGCCGCGCGGTTCGTCGCCCGGCGGAGATTCGTTCCGGTGACCTGTATGCCGTCTTTGAAACCGAAGATGTCGATAGCCTGGCCGGCGCGGTGCAGGCCCGGCAGTTTGGCGCGACAGCGCTGTTGGTGGAGCAGCTTTTGCCCCTTGATGTGCCGCAGTGCATTGTGCCCAATGTTCCCGCCGCCTATGCCCGTGTGAGGCAGGCGTTGGCCGGTGATCCGGCGGAAGTTCTCTCCCCGATCGCGGTGGTCGGTTCCCTGGGTAAGACCGTCGCCTCTTGGTTGATTTCCGGTGTCTTGGGTGAATCCGCCGTGTGTGGATTTCGCGGTACGTTGGGGTGCTCAGATGGAACCGAGTTTGTTCCGGGCGCGGGGGATGGCGACTGGCCCGCGGATACCGCCCTGTGGCTGGCCGCCTGTGTCAAGGCCAAGGCGACGCATGCGGTCATGGAGGTTCCTTTTGCGGCACTTGCCCGTCAAGAGTTGGCGGGGTTGGGTTTTTCCGCGATTTGCTTGACGAATCTGTTTCGTCACGCCGGGGAAGACCATGCCGCCTGGGCGCGCTCGCGCGAAAATTTTACCGCTATCATGAATTTTTTGCGGGCCGGCGGGACTTGTGTCGCCAATATTGATGATCCCTTCTGTCGTGAATTGTCCCAGACTCGCGGCGTGCCAGTGTTGACGGTCGCCTTGGGGCGCACCGCGGATGTCACCGCCAGGTTGTTAGAGCGTAGTCTGGCCGAGCAAACGTTTTTGTTGACCGCCGGAGCGGAAACCGTCCCCGTGCGCACCCGGTTGACGGGGGACGCCCACCTAGAGGCCTGTCTGCTGGCCGCGGGGGTGGGGTTGTTGCGGGGGTTAAGTTTAGTGGAGATCGCGCGCGGCCTGGAAACGGTGGAGCAGATACCCGGCCGCTGGGAGCGAATCGAGGCGGGACAGCCGTTTGGCGTGTTTGTGGATGCGGCAAATAACGCCGAGTCGCTTAACTCCACGCTGGAATCGCTGCGCGGCGTGACGGCGGGACGTCTGATTACGGTCTTTGGCACCAATGGCGGGGTTCCACTCCGGCAACGCGCCCGGATTGGCCAAACCCTGGAGGCGATGTCGGATCTGGTGGTCATGACCGATGGTTGGCACCCCACGGACGACAGCGCGGCTTTGGTGCTGGATTTGTTAAAAGGGTGCGAAAGTCTGGAGCAAGTGGTGCGCAAGCCCGATCGGGCCCATGCGATCCGCTGGGCTTTGGCCGAGGCTCGACCGGGGGATGTTGTGCTGGTCGCGGGTCCCGATAACGGGCCTTTTCCCGGTGTGGAAGGGGGTGACTTATCCCGCGATGACCGAGAGGTAATTCACAGTTGGTTGGCCGAATATAACCGACATTTTCCCCTGGTCGCAACCAATCGGCAGTCCGCCGCCAAAAATCGTTAGCGGTAAATGGCAAACGCCTGACGTACATAGGGATATTTGAGTGGAAAGCTGGGTGACCATCGGCGATTTGGAGTTGGCTGTGGGTGGCCGGATGCGCTGGGGGGATTTGCCTCCGCTCCGGGGTGAGCATACGCCCTTGGGAATGATTCGCGGCAAATTGTCAGAAGTCCTGCCCGGTGATGTTTATTGGCCCTGCGAGTCCTTGGGCGAACGCCCAAATTTACTCGCGGAAGAGGCCTACACCCAGGGTGCCCTGGGGGTGGTTATTGCCGGGCGGCGGGTTGTACCCTGGGCTGGTTGCTGGTCCTTGGAGGTGGACTGCGCGGCGCGGGCGTGGCGGGATTGGCAAGGTTGGCTGGTCCGGCATGCGGCTGCAAACCTAGGAAAAGCCAACAACGCATCCACCCTATATCGATTGGATGCCGGTCACCGGGCGGAAACTTCGTTTTTTGAAGGGGAGACCGCGCGGCGCGTGGTCTGGAGCCTGGCGCGTCAGGTTGAAGAACTCAAAGAGGCTTGGGATTGAAATTTGGCCGACATGAATGCTAGCCGCCGGATGGAAATGAGGGCGGGACATTAAAAAATATATTTCGACCATGTGTGTGGATTCCGTTGCTAGCGCCAAAAGTTTGCGGGAACTTGCGGTGCTCCCCTCCCTCCTGGGTGGAAGTGCACACTGCCGTGCCAGGGTTACTGGGTCAATCCTGTCACGGCGGACTTCGCAGCGGAATCCAAGACTGAGGCCGGAAAGGCTTGCCTTTCCGGCCTCAGGGGACCACGGTGTCGGGGTGCGGCGGGCTGCGCCGCACCCCACAGCCGATATCTCTTCATCAGCTTGCGGGTATTTGGACAGAGGGATCTGCGGTCTGAATTACCCGGCCGCCAAGCCGGAAAACAACCCGCCAATCCCCCTGCGGGAGACCGATCCCTGGACGGCACTGGCCAAAATGTTCAAAATTGGTCATAACTGGGGATTACTGTTCCTCGGTTTTAGGTGTCCAACGTTCCCACATTACGCAACCACTTTTGCCGTTATTTCGCATGCCGTTGCTTACCGGTTTTGAAAAAATCGTCCGCCAGCAAGAACTGCTCGCCCCGCATACGTGGTTTGGGTTAGGCGGAAATGCGGAATTTTTCGCCGAACCAAATTCACTCGAGGAATTAGCCGCACTGGTGCGCCGTGCCCAGGATGAGCAACTTCCGGTCCGAATTCTGGGGGGCGGGTCAAACATTCTTGTCCGTGATGAAGGGGTAAAGGGAGTCGTGGTGCGGCTTTCGGCCCCCGCTTTTTTACAATTGCGCGCATTCAAACATGGCGTTTCGGCGGGTGGGGGGGTAAAGCTGGGGCAACTCATCTCACTGGCGGTGCGCGAGGGCTTTGGCGGATTGGAATCGCTGGTGGGAATACCCGGCACGGTGGGAGGGGCTTTGCATGGCAATGCGGGGGGGCAATCGGGCGATATTGGCCAATTTACCCAACGCGCCACGGTTTTGACCCGCCGGGGGGAGATTTTAGTTCGTGAACGAAAGGACTTGGTGTTTGCCTCGCGCCAAAGCAGCCTCGACGAACTGGTGATCCTGGATGCTGAATTTGTCATGGAGCGAGAAAATCCCGAAGAACTTACCAAGCGGATGCAAAAACAGTGGATCATGAAAAAAGCGGTCCAACCGATGGGCCATCAAAACACCGGTCAGATCTTTAAGAATCCCCGCGGGGTGGATGCCGGGCAATTGATCGAACAAGCCGGCTTAAAGGGAGCCCGCGTGGGAAATGTCGAGGTCAATGACCGCCACGCCAATTTTTTTGTCGCGGAGCCAGCGGCCACCACGGCCGAGGTATTGCGTTTAATCGATTTTGTGCGGGATAAGGTGCTGGAAAGAGTGGGGGTCGAGTTGGAATTGGAAATTGAAATTTGGTAACGGCGGACACTGGCAACTTTTGGGCGGCGCAAGGAGGCGGGCCTTGGCAAAAGCAAAAATAACAAATTCAGATCCACCGCCCGCTGGCCCAGGTATCCTTTCCCGCGCGAAAGGTTGGTTGTCCGCCAGTGGCGGAACGCTGTTGGTGTTTCTGTTGGCGGGTGGTGCGGTTTGGGCCTTGTGGCAAAATGTGCGGCACTCTGTGCTGGCCAGGCAAGATTACTTGCTAGAACCGCGGGAAGTGCGGATTACCCCCCTGCCCCCCTGGATTCGGACCGATATCAAGTCCGAGGCGCTGCGCGCGGCGAGTTTGGACCCCCCGCTGTCCCTCTTGGACGAAAAATTGCCGCAACGACTCGAACGGGCGTTGGCGTTACATCCTTGGGTGGAACGGGTGAATCGGGTGCAGTTGCGTTATCCAGCGGCGGTGGAAATTGAGCTGATCTACCGCCAACCCGTGGCCATGCTGGAGGTGTCAGAGGGCTTGTTGCCTGTGGATAAAAATTGCGTTATTTTGCCCACCGCCGATTTTACGCCGCTGGACACCAAAAATTATCTGCGGTTAGCCGGATTACCCTTTACCCAAACGGTGACCGCCGGCAGTGTCTGGAACGAGCCGTTGGCCAAAAGCGCGGTGCAACTAGCCGTCCGCTTGCAAGATGTGCGAATACCCGCCAAACTAAGCAAAATATCCTGGGTGCCGGCCCCCCATGCGGCGCGCGATTGGGAGCGGCAGTTCGTTCTGGAGACCCAAACGGGCAAACAACTTATTTGGGGCGAGCCAATCGGCCGCGAGCAACCAGGTGAACCGGATGCCACGGCTAAACTGGCGGCACTGCAAAAAATCCTCTCCGCTCCGGCGGGATTAGAGGGACTGCTGGAGCTAATGAATTTGGACCTGAGCCAACCCCAAAACTGGCCCGCGGAGCTGCGCCTGTCCACTAATTCCCGTCGCCTGCCTTAATTATTCATAAATAATGATGCGCTAAACATAAATTCATGGCCCCCGATGTCCGTAGATACCTCTCCACGCAATCCCACCCCCCAATACCAGCCGATCCTGCATGTCGCGCTGTACCATCCCGAGATCCCCTACAACACGGGTAATATCGGCCGGAGTTGCGTGGCCGTGGGGGCCAAGCTGTGGTTGATCGAACCGCTGGGATTTCAGATCAATGACTATTACTTGCGCCGCGCGGGATTGGATTATTGGGAACTGCTAGAGTGGGAAATCGTCCCCTCGTGGGAGGCCTTGGTCCAAAAACTGCCTGCCGCTCGATATTGGCTGCTAACCAAATATGGCACGCGGCATTATACAGAAGTTAGCTACCAGCCGGGGGACGTGCTAGTCTTTGGTAGCGAATCCAGTGGTTTGCCCCCGGAACTGGTGCGGGAACGCGCGGACAGCGCCTTGCGTATTCCCATGCGGCCAGAGATGCGCAGCCTGAACCTTAGCAACACCGCCGCCATATTGATGTACGAAGCGCTCCGCCAGTGGTCGGTGGAGGATACGGACAGCCTGCCGCGAATGGGGATTCGCTGAGCAAGCGGCGCGTTGGTTTTAATTCTTCGCTGGCTGAATGAGCAGATCAATCTTGCCCGGCTGGCAAAGCTTGTTCATTTCCACGGTAAGTGACTGGCATTTTTCCCGCATTTCCGACAGGGAAAGTCCCGCGGCAATTCCCGGACGCTGATGACCCACTTCGCTGAGCCAAGCCAGTTTTTGCAACTCGCTAGATTGCCTACAGATCTTCAAAAGTTCGCGCGCGGTTTGTTGGCGCGGCGTGTCTAAATAAGTGTCCAGATTAATCCCCGCGGCCAGTTCCTCATGGGTGACCATGGATAAGATTTGCTCGTTCCAGCAGAGATTGTACTTGCCAGGTTCCAGTCCGGTGATCTTTATGATCTGCGCATTCCAGCGGGCGGCGCGAGCGACGGGTACTAACTCTTTGGACCAGGTAGTCTCCTGGGGAAAAGGAGGGTGGGCGGTATAAAGGATCCGCAGCGCCGGGCCGGTGTGCTGAATGTCCAGATCGGCGGGCATGGTGGCGCGGGGCGCATTGTCAGGTTGGGCAACTTCCCGCCGCGAGGCGTCGTATTCCACCCGCGTTGTGAGCGGCACGATCCGTAATGTCTCCAGCACGTTTTCCGCCACCAGCCAATGACCAGCGGAATCAAAGTGTATGCCATCCCCCGCCAGATTCACGGTGGCTTTCTTTTGCCGCGCTTCCCGCCAGGCACGGGTCAGGCTTTGATGCAGATCCACCACCGGCAAGTCCGGTCGTGCCCGGTTTTGCAGCCACGTGGAATAACCTTGCAAGACCTGGTCGTAATCCCGATACGGCGTCTTGTAGCCGTAATCGGCGGCCCCCGCCGGTAGCGCGCTGGGAAGTTCCTGGCCGGTAAAAGGGGGTGGTGTCATTAAAATGAGCTTGGCTCCGCTTTGCTGCACGACATGAATCAACTGTTCCATTCCTTGCTCGTACGCTCGTTGCCGATCCTTCCCAGGAGGCCAATAAATCCCGTCATTCATTCCATAACATGCAAAGACCACGTCCGGCTTGATTTTTTGCAGCGCGCGTTCCAACCGTTCATGCACATTAGGACGTGGAAATGGATGATCCCGCTCGGTCAGGCCGGTTACCCCCTCGCTGGGGAGACCATGATTGATAAATTGCCAGGTGTTATCCGGATGACGAATTTTCAGACACGTTTGCAACATCGCCACGTAATCCCCGGAAAACGTATTGCTATCTCCTAAAAATAAGAGGATGGCTCCCGGTTTGAGGTCCGGTTCCGCGGCGACGGCTTTAATAGCCGGACTCCACACGGCCCCGATGATGCTAATCATCAAAGCTAGACATGCCGAAAGAATGCGACTGCGAACGGCGAACGGCAGGGGGGTTGGCTGGTGCATCATGGCTGCTTGAGTGGCGGAAAGGGGGGTGGTGGGAGTACCGGAGCTTTATCATAAACGATTGCCAGTCATAAGTTTACAGATTTTCCACTCCTTTTGTGGCGAGAAAGGATTAAGATACATATGAACGAGGCATGTTCAGCAGATTTTTCCTGGAAAAACTTATGAAAACTGTTGTCACGGGGGGAACGGGTTTTGTCGGGCCGCGGTTATTGCGATTGTTGGAGCAGCCAACAGTTTTAACC